>NZ_CP048852.1:35000-97500 GCF_012225885.1 Bacillus tequilensis | reverse complement strand
CGGCAGTCACCTTAGAGTGCCCAACTGAATGCTGGCAACTAAGATCAAGGGTTGCGCTCGTTGCGGGACTTAACCCAACATCTCACGACACGAGCTGACGACAACCATGCACCACCTGTCACTCTGCCCCCGAAGGGGACGTCCTATCTCTAGGATTGTCAGAGGATGTCAAGACCTGGTAAGGTTCTTCGCGTTGCTTCGAATTAAACCACATGCTCCACCGCTTGTGCGGGCCCCCGTCAATTCCTTTGAGTTTCAGTCTTGCGACCGTACTCCCCAGGCGGAGTGCTTAATGCGTTAGCTGCAGCACTAAGGGGCGGAAACCCCCTAACACTTAGCACTCATCGTTTACGGCGTGGACTACCAGGGTATCTAATCCTGTTCGCTCCCCACGCTTTCGCTCCTCAGCGTCAGTTACAGACCAGAGAGTCGCCTTCGCCACTGGTGTTCCTCCACATCTCTACGCATTTCACCGCTACACGTGGAATTCCACTCTCCTCTTCTGCACTCAAGTTCCCCAGTTTCCAATGACCCTCCCCGGTTGAGCCGGGGGCTTTCACATCAGACTTAAGAAACCGCCTGCGAGCCCTTTACGCCCAATAATTCCGGACAACGCTTGCCACCTACGTATTACCGCGGCTGCTGGCACGTAGTTAGCCGTGGCTTTCTGGTTAGGTACCGTCAAGGTACCGCCCTATTCGAACGGTACTTGTTCTTCCCTAACAACAGAGCTTTACGATCCGAAAACCTTCATCACTCACGCGGCGTTGCTCCGTCAGACTTTCGTCCATTGCGGAAGATTCCCTACTGCTGCCTCCCGTAGGAGTCTGGGCCGTGTCTCAGTCCCAGTGTGGCCGATCACCCTCTCAGGTCGGCTACGCATCGTCGCCTTGGTGAGCCATTACCTCACCAACTAGCTAATGCGCCGCGGGTCCATCTGTAAGTGGTAGCCGAAGCCACCTTTTATGTTTGAACCATGCGGTTCAAACAACCATCCGGTATTAGCCCCGGTTTCCCGGAGTTATCCCAGTCTTACAGGCAGGTTACCCACGTGTTACTCACCCGTCCGCCGCTAACATCAGGGAGCAAGCTCCCATCTGTCCGCTCGACTTGCATGTATTAGGCACGCCGCCAGCGTTCGTCCTGAGCCAGGATCAAACTCTCCGATAAATGGATCACAGATTAAGTTCGCCGCATCCTGCGACGACATCTGTGTGACCTGCATCGTGCAGGCCCTAGTTTGACTGACTACGCACATCGCTGTGCGATTTGTTTAAAAATGAATTAACAGGTACGTTTTGTCTTGTTTAGTTTTCAAAGATCATTTCGTTTGTTCGCTTTGTTAAAGCAACTTTATTATTATACAATGTTGCTTGTTTAAAGTCAACAACTTTTTTAGAAAACATTTGGTGGAGCCTAGCGGGATCGAACCGCTGACCTCCTGCGTGCAAAGCAGGCGCTCTCCCAGCTGAGCTAAGGCCCCATAAAAATGGTCGGGAAGACAGGATTCGAACCTGCGACCCCATGGTCCCAAACCATGTGCTCTACCAAGCTGAGCTACTTCCCGATTTCTTGTTTATTCTATTAGAATAATGGCGCGCCCGAGAGGAGTCGAACCCCTAACCTTTTGATCCGTAGTCAAACGCTCTATCCAATTGAGCTACGGGCGCAAAATTTAATGCCGAGGGCCGGACTTGAACCGGCACGGTAGTCACCTACCGCAGGATTTTAAGTCCTGTGTGTCTGCCAATTCCACCACCCCGGCGTGGATGGTATAGTTGGAGCGGAAGACGGGATTCGAACCCGCGACCCCCACCTTGGCAAGGTGGTGTTCTACCACTGAACTACTTCCGCAGACAGGAAATCCAGTTTTTACAACTGTTATCCTATATAATGCGGGTGAAGGGACTTGAACCCCCACGTCATAAAGACACTAGATCCTAAGTCTAGCGCGTCTGCCAATTCCGCCACACCCGCGTAAATGGTGAGCCATGAAGGACTCGAACCTTCGACCCTCTGATTAAAAGTCAGATGCTCTACCAACTGAGCTAATGGCTCTTTTTAAAAGAGACTTGAGTATTATACCATATAAAAGTGGTGCCGGCAAGAGGACTTGAACCCCCAACCTACTGATTACAAGTCAGTTGCTCTACCAATTGAGCTACACCGGCAAGATGGTGGAGGATGACGGGCTCGAACCGCCGACCCTCTGCTTGTAAGGCAGATGCTCTCCCAGCTGAGCTAATCCTCCATAATTGCACTAACGTGCAATTGCTTGGCGGCGTCCTACTCTCACAGGGGGAAACCCCCGACTACCATCGGCGCTGAAGAGCTTAACTTCCGTGTTCGGTATGGGAACGGGTGTGACCTCTTCGCTATCGCCACCAAACAAATTGAGAGTGTTCTCTCAAAACTAGATAACAGGTATGACATCATTCAACATGTGGTTAAGTCCTCGATCGATTAGTATCTGTCAGCTCCATGTGTCGCCACACTTCCACCTCAGACCTATCAACCTGATCATCTTTCAGGGATCTTACTTCCTTGCGGAATGGGAAATCTCATCTTGAGGGGGGCTTCATGCTTAGATGCTTTCAGCACTTATCCCGTCCGCACATAGCTACCCAGCGATGCCCTTGGCAGAACAACTGGTACACCAGCGGTGCGTCCATCCCGGTCCTCTCGTACTAAGGACAGCTCCTCTCAAATTTCCTGCGCCCGCGACGGATAGGGACCGAACTGTCTCACGACGTTCTGAACCCAGCTCGCGTACCGCTTTAATGGGCGAACAGCCCAACCCTTGGGACCGACTACAGCCCCAGGATGCGATGAGCCGACATCGAGGTGCCAAACCTCCCCGTCGATGTGGACTCTTGGGGGAGATAAGCCTGTTATCCCCGGGGTAGCTTTTATCCGTTGAGCGATGGCCCTTCCATGCGGAACCACCGGATCACTAAGCCCGACTTTCGTCCCTGCTCGACTTGTAGGTCTCGCAGTCAAGCTCCCTTGTGCCTTTACACTCTGCGAATGATTTCCAACCATTCTGAGGGAACCTTTGGGCGCCTCCGTTACCTTTTAGGAGGCGACCGCCCCAGTCAAACTGCCCACCTGACACTGTCTCCCCGCCCGATAAGGGCGGCGGGTTAGAAGGTCAATACAGCCAGGGTAGTATCCCACCGATGCCTCCACCGAAGCTGGCGCTCCGGTTTCCAAGGCTCCTACCTATCCTGTACAAGCTGTACCAACATTCAATATCAGGCTGCAGTAAAGCTCCACGGGGTCTTTCCGTCCTGTCGCGGGTAACCTGCATCTTCACAGGTACTATAATTTCACCGAGTCTCTCGTTGAGACAGTGCCCAGATCGTTGCGCCTTTCGTGCGGGTCGGAACTTACCCGACAAGGAATTTCGCTACCTTAGGACCGTTATAGTTACGGCCGCCGTTTACTGGGGCTTCAATTCGCACCTTCGCTTACGCTAAGCGCTCCTCTTAACCTTCCAGCACCGGGCAGGCGTCAGCCCCTATACTTCGCCTTGCGGCTTCGCAGAGACCTGTGTTTTTGCTAAACAGTCGCCTGGGCCTATTCACTGCGGCTCTCTCGGGCTTGCACCCTAACAGAGCACCCCTTCTCCCGAAGTTACGGGGTCATTTTGCCGAGTTCCTTAACGAGAGTTCTCTCGATCACCTTAGGATTCTCTCCTCGCCTACCTGTGTCGGTTTGCGGTACGGGCACCTCTCACCTCGCTAGAGGCTTTTCTTGGCAGTGTGGAATCAGGAACTTCGCTACTATATTTCGCTCGCCATCACAGCTCAGCCTTATGGGAAACGGATTTGCCTATTTCCCAGCCTAACTGCTTGGACGCGGATATCCAATACCGCGCTTACCCTATCCTCCTGCGTCCCCCCATTGCTCAAATGGTGAGGAGGTGGTACAGGAATATCAACCTGTTGTCCATCGCCTACGCCTTTCGGCCTCGGCTTAGGTCCCGACTAACCCTGAGCGGACGAGCCTTCCTCAGGAAACCTTAGGCATTCGGTGGAGGGGATTCTCACCCCTCTTTCGCTACTCATACCGGCATTCTCACTTCTAAGCGCTCCACCAGTCCTTCCGGTCTGGCTTCACAGCCCTTAGAACGCTCTCCTACCACTGTTCGAAGAACAGTCCGCAGCTTCGGTGATACGTTTAGCCCCGGTACATTTTCGGCGCAGAGTCACTCGACCAGTGAGCTATTACGCACTCTTTAAATGGTGGCTGCTTCTAAGCCAACATCCTGGTTGTCTAAGCAACTCCACATCCTTTTCCACTTAACGTATACTTTGGGACCTTAGCTGGCGGTCTGGGCTGTTTCCCTTTCGACTACGGATCTTATCACTCGCAGTCTGACTCCCAAGGATAAGTCATTGGCATTCGGAGTTTGACTGAATTCGGTAACCCGGTAGGGGCCCCTAGTCCAATCAGTGCTCTACCTCCAAGACTCTTACCTTGAGGCTAGCCCTAAAGCTATTTCGGAGAGAACCAGCTATCTCCAGGTTCGATTGGCATTTCACCCCTACCCACACCTCATCCCCGCACTTTTCAACGTGCGTGGGTTCGGGCCTCCATTCAGTGTTACCTGAACTTCACCCTGGACATGGGTAGATCACCTGGTTTCGGGTCTACGACCACGTACTCATGCGCCCTATTCAGACTCGCTTTCGCTGCGGCTCCGCATCTTCTGCTTAACCTTGCACGGGATCGTAACTCGCCGGTTCATTCTACAAAAGGCACGCCATCACCCGTTAACGGGCTCTGACTACTTGTAGGCACACGGTTTCAGGATCTCTTTCACTCCCCTTCCGGGGTGCTTTTCACCTTTCCCTCACGGTACTGGTTCACTATCGGTCACTAGGGAGTATTTAGCCTTGGGAGATGGTCCTCCCGGATTCCGACGGAATTTCACGTGTTCCGCCGTACTCAGGATCCACTCAGGAGAGAACGAAGTTTTGACTACAGGGCTGTTACCTTCTATGGCGGGCCTTTCCAGACCTCTTCATCTACCTCGTTCTTTTGTAACTCCGTACAGAGTGTCCTACAACCCCAAGAGGCAAGCCTCTTGGTTTGGGCTGATCCCGTTTCGCTCGCCGCTACTCAGGGAATCGCATTTGCTTTCTCTTCCTCCGGGTACTTAGATGTTTCAGTTCCCCGGGTCTGCCTTCTCATATCCTATGTATTCAGATATGGATACCACTCCATTACGAGTGGTGGGTTTCCCCATTCGGAAATCTCCGGATCAAAGCTTGCTTACAGCTCCCCGAAGCATATCGGTGTTCGTCCCGTCCTTCATCGGCTCCTAGTGCCAAGGCATCCACCGTGCGCCCTTTCTAACTTAACCGTTAAAAAGAATCACTATGTGATATCTTGTCTTACTAATTGAATGTGATGTCTACTGTTATCTAGTTTTCAAAGAACACGTTTCGAAGGAATGATCCTTCAAAACTAAACAAGACAGGGAACGTTCTGTTTATAAGACCCAAGGTCTTATATTCCGTATATATCCTTAGAAAGGAGGTGATCCAGCCGCACCTTCCGATACGGCTACCTTGTTACGACTTCACCCCAATCATCTGTCCCACCTTCGGCGGCTGGCTCCTAAAAGGTTACCTCACCGACTTCGGGTGTTACAAACTCTCGTGGTGTGACGGGCGGTGTGTACAAGGCCCGGGAACGTATTCACCGCGGCATGCTGATCCGCGATTACTAGCGATTCCAGCTTCACGCAGTCGAGTTGCAGACTGCGATCCGAACTGAGAACAGATTTGTGGGATTGGCTTAACCTCGCGGTTTCGCTGCCCTTTGTTCTGTCCATTGTAGCACGTGTGTAGCCCAGGTCATAAGGGGCATGATGATTTGACGTCATCCCCACCTTCCTCCGGTTTGTCACCGGCAGTCACCTTAGAGTGCCCAACTGAATGCTGGCAACTAAGATCAAGGGTTGCGCTCGTTGCGGGACTTAACCCAACATCTCACGACACGAGCTGACGACAACCATGCACCACCTGTCACTCTGCCCCCGAAGGGGACGTCCTATCTCTAGGATTGTCAGAGGATGTCAAGACCTGGTAAGGTTCTTCGCGTTGCTTCGAATTAAACCACATGCTCCACCGCTTGTGCGGGCCCCCGTCAATTCCTTTGAGTTTCAGTCTTGCGACCGTACTCCCCAGGCGGAGTGCTTAATGCGTTAGCTGCAGCACTAAGGGGCGGAAACCCCCTAACACTTAGCACTCATCGTTTACGGCGTGGACTACCAGGGTATCTAATCCTGTTCGCTCCCCACGCTTTCGCTCCTCAGCGTCAGTTACAGACCAGAGAGTCGCCTTCGCCACTGGTGTTCCTCCACATCTCTACGCATTTCACCGCTACACGTGGAATTCCACTCTCCTCTTCTGCACTCAAGTTCCCCAGTTTCCAATGACCCTCCCCGGTTGAGCCGGGGGCTTTCACATCAGACTTAAGAAACCGCCTGCGAGCCCTTTACGCCCAATAATTCCGGACAACGCTTGCCACCTACGTATTACCGCGGCTGCTGGCACGTAGTTAGCCGTGGCTTTCTGGTTAGGTACCGTCAAGGTACCGCCCTATTCGAACGGTACTTGTTCTTCCCTAACAACAGAGCTTTACGATCCGAAAACCTTCATCACTCACGCGGCGTTGCTCCGTCAGACTTTCGTCCATTGCGGAAGATTCCCTACTGCTGCCTCCCGTAGGAGTCTGGGCCGTGTCTCAGTCCCAGTGTGGCCGATCACCCTCTCAGGTCGGCTACGCATCGTCGCCTTGGTGAGCCATTACCTCACCAACTAGCTAATGCGCCGCGGGTCCATCTGTAAGTGGTAGCCGAAGCCACCTTTTATGTTTGAACCATGCGGTTCAAACAACCATCCGGTATTAGCCCCGGTTTCCCGGAGTTATCCCAGTCTTACAGGCAGGTTACCCACGTGTTACTCACCCGTCCGCCGCTAACATCAGGGAGCAAGCTCCCATCTGTCCGCTCGACTTGCATGTATTAGGCACGCCGCCAGCGTTCGTCCTGAGCCAGGATCAAACTCTCCGATAAAAGTTTGACTGACTACGCACATCGCTGTGCGATTTGTTTAAAAATGAATTAACAGGTACGTTTTGTCTTGTTTAGTTTTCAAAGATCATTTTTGTCAACTTCTTTCAAGCGACTTTATTATTATAACTCGTCGACTCACTGAAGTCAATAACTTTTTTGAATTTCTATTATTCGTTATCGCCTTGTTTAGCGGCAACGAATAATAATATACCACCTTGTAAATAATAGCGCAATAGTTTTTTTGAATAAATACTTAGGAATTTAAAAAGAGCAGCATCCCTTTATAAAAAAGGATACTGCTCCTCTTTATTAGCGTTGTCTCATTTGCGGGAATAACAGCACGTCGCGAATAGAAGGAGCATTCGTCAGCAGCATAACCAGACGATCGATACCGATGCCTAAGCCTCCTGTTGGCGGCATACCGTATTCCAGAGCTTCAACAAAGTCTTCATCCATTAGATGAGCTTCATCGTTACCAGCTTCGCGCTCTTTTAATTGATCTTCAAAGCGTTCTCTCTGATCAATAGGGTCATTCAGCTCTGTAAACGCGTTCGCATGTTCACGACCGACGATAAACAGTTCAAAACGGTCTGTAAAACGCGGATCCTCAGGATTTTTCTTAGCTAGAGGAGAAATTTCCACAGGATGTCCGTAAATAAACGTTGGCTGAATAAGTGTTTCTTCAATTTTTTGTTCGAAGAATTCATTGATGATATGACCTACTGTCATAGAATCTTTGATCTCTACGTCATGTTCTTTTGCATATTCGCGTGCTTGCTCAACAGTGACCTCTTCCCAGAAATCAACACCAGTTGCTTCTTTAACTGCGTCAACCATGTGGAGTCTTTTCCACTCCGGTTTAAGATCGATTTGTTCTTCTCCGTATTGGATCGTAGTTGTTCCAAGCACTTCTTGGGCGATATGGGCGACAAGGTTTTCAGTTAAGCTCATGATATCTTTATAGTCCGCATATGCCTCATATAACTCAATCATCGTGAATTCCGGGTTATGGCGTGTAGAGACACCTTCATTACGGAAAACGCGGCCGATTTCATACACTTTTTCTAAACCGCCGACGATTAGACGTTTTAGGTGCAGTTCGATTGCAATACGCATATAGAGCGGAATATCTAACGCATTGTGGTGGGTGATAAACGGACGTGCAGAAGCTCCCCCAGGGATGCTGTGCATTGTTGGTGTTTCCACTTCTAAGTATCCGTGATCATCAAGGTATCTTCTCATAGCTTGAATGATCTTGCTTCGTGTGATGAACGTATGTTTGCTGTCCGGATTTACGATTAGATCCAGATAGCGCTGACGGTAGCGCTGCTCAACGTCTTTTAGACCATGGTATTTGTCAGGAAGCGGACGAAGTGCTTTTGTCAGTAATTCAAAAGAAGTTGCTTTTACAGACAATTCGCCTACATTTGTTTTGAAGACTTTTCCGGTTACGCCGATAAGATCACCAAGGTCAGAAGACTTGAAGATTTCGTATTGGTCGTCACCGACACTGTCTTTTCTTACGTAGATTTGAATTTGGCCTTCTAAATCCTGAAGATGCGCAAAGCCGGCTTTTCCTTTGCCGCGTTTTGTCATCATGCGGCCTGCGATTGTCACTTCGATCGCTTTTTCTTCTAACTCTTCTTTTGTTAGTTCTTGATATGCTGAAATAACTTCCTGAGACTGGTGCGTTCTTTCAAAGCGTGCGCCGAACGGATCAATGCCGTTATCTCTCAGTTGATTCATTTTATCGCGTCTGACTTGCAGCTGATCGTTCAATTCTTCATGGTTATGCTCTTCTTGACTCATTGTTATCACTCCATTACAGATATTGTTTCATGAAAAAAGCAGAAAAACTGCCAGCGCAATACTGGCAGTGAGCAGCAAATAGAAGTAAGTATTATCCTACTTTTGCGTCTTGAAGCTCTTTTGCCTCAACCTCAACAGTAAATGCATCTAAAAGCTGTACAAACTCTTCTCTTGTCTCGCAATGGTTGATTTCATTACGAACCTTCGCATTGCCCTTAACACCTTTCAGATACCAAGCAGCGTGTTTTCTCATTTCTCTTACCGCTACATTTTCACCTTTTAAGTTAATGAGGCGGTCAAGATGCAGTTTGCATACCGCCATTTTTTCGCGCACTTGCGGCTCTTCTTTTAATTCGCCTGTTTCAAGGTATTGAACCGTACGATAAATCATCCACGGATTGCCCAGTGCGGCACGTCCGATCATGACACCGTCTACCCCTGTTTCTTCAAGCATACGTTTAGCATCCTGCGGCGTCTTGACATCGCCGTTTCCGATAACCGGAATCGATACTGATTGTTTTACTTCTTTGATGATATCCCAGTTTGCCGTTCCTTCGTACATCTGCACTCTTGTACGGCCGTGAAGCGCAACAGCTTTTCCGCCCGCACGTTCTACAGCCTGTGCGTTTTTCACTGCGAAAATGTGGTCTCCATCCCAGCCCATTCTCATTTTGACTGTAACTGGTTTATCAACGGAATCCACTACCGCGGACACCATTTCGTAAATCTTATCAGGATCAAGAAGCCATTTGGCGCCCGCATCGCATTTTGTAATCTTAGGTACAGGACATCCCATGTTAATATCAATAATATCAGCAGTTGTGTTTTGGTCTACAAACTTCGCCGCTTCCACAAGGGTTTCCTTTTTTCCTCCGAAAATCTGAAGGCTGAGCGGTTTTTCACGTTCATCAATGTAAAGCATCCCCATTGTTTTTGCATTATTGTAAAGGATCGCTTTGTCACTGACCATTTCAGCGCATACCAATCCGGCTCCGAATTCCTTTACAGTCAATCTGAATGCTGAGTTGCAGACACCAGCCATCGGGGCTAGCACAACCCGGTTTTTCAATTGAATATCACCGATTTTAAACATTTTCCCCCTCCTTTCTCATTTGTTTATTTTTCTGGCGGAGCCAATTCTTCCGCACTTATATTTAAAACCTCTGCAGCATCTTGAATGATGGCAGCTGACGGCAATCGGTTTCCGCGTTCGATTTCGCCGAGAATAGAAACTGATATACCTAACGCTTTTGCAAATCCTTCTTGAGTATAACCTTTCAGCTTTCTGAATGCACGAATTCGTCTACCCCAGATTTCTGCTTCCATACTCTTACACCTTCTTGGTTTGGTTCCGCGTTTTTTGCCTCTTTTTCAACCTGCGGGAAAATCTCCGCAAGCGGCGCAAGGACAAACAAACGCTCATACATTCTCGGGTGCGGAACAATTAGTTGCTCTGTTTCAATATTTTCACGATTAAACAGCAAAATGTCAAGGTCTGCCGTCCGCGGCCCCCACCTTACTTCCCTTGTTCTGCCTAATTCATTTTCTATATGCTGCGTCAGTTTAAGGAGTTCAAATGGGTTAAGCGATGTCTTGATTTCAACGGCCATATTTAAGAATTCATCTTGGTCTTCGTATCCGACCGGATCAGTTTCGTAAATAGACGACACCTTGGTGACTTTCACAGCGTCATGCTGGTGCAGCATGGTCACCGCTTGTCTTAAGTACGTTTCTTTATCTCCAATATTAGACCCTAGTGCAATATAAGCTATGTTGTTCATGATTTTTTTCTCGTGATTTCAATTGCTACTGATTTATAGTGTCCGGGAATCGGCGGGTCGGGCTTAATCACTTTCACAGTACATTGCTGCACCGGCTGAAATTGTTTGAGAACCGTGTCTGCAATGCGTTCTGCCAGTGTTTCTACCAATTTCACAGGCTCCCCCTCTACAATATCTTTACATACGTGATAGAGCTCAGCATAGTTGATCGTATGCTCAAGGTCGTCCGTTTGTCCGGCTTTGCTTAAATCCAGCTCAGCGGTTAAATCAACTTTAAACCGCTGACCGAGCTTGTTTTCTTCTTTGAACACACCGTGGTATCCGTAAAACTCCATGCCTTCTACGTAGACTTTATCCATGGTGCACCCCTCCCTTATTCAGCATTGCGTCCATCATTTTCGCCATTCTGGCAATTTGTTTCACATCATGGACTCTGACAATGTCACAGCCTTTTTGAATGCCGAGACACACAGTTGCGCCCGTTCCCTCAGCCCGCTCCTCAGGCGGAAGATCCAGAACATGTCCGATGAATCTTTTTCGGGAGGTTGCCAGAAGAACCGGATACCCCAGTCCGCTGAAAATCTCGAGCTTGTTCATCACTGCCAGATTGTCATGATAAGTTTTCGCAAAACCGATACCTGGATCAAGGATAATGTTCTTCTCCTCTACTCCGGCCTCAACAGCGATTTTTACACTCTCCATTAAGTCCGACAGCATATCGGGCAATATGTCGTTGTAATTTCTCTCTGGGCGGTTATGCATAAGAACAATGGGAACATTGTGTTCGGCTGCAACGGAAGCCATCTTCGGGTCATGTTTCGCTCCCCAAATATCATTGATGATGGATGCGCCCGCTTTCACAGCTTCATCTGCGACAGAAGCTTTGTACGTATCTACTGAAATCGGCACAGCCAGTTCATTTGTGATCCGTTCAATCACTGGAATGACTCTTGACATCTCCTCATCCTCTGACACATACTCGGCGCCGGGTCTTGTCGATTCTCCTCCGATATCAATGATATGGGCGCCGTCATCGATCATCTCTTTCGCATGCAGCAGCGCCCTGTCCAAGCTGTCATATTTTCCGCCGTCCGAGAAAGAGTCAGGCGTTACGTTTAAAATTCCCATCACCAGCGTCTTCTCTTTATATGATAAAGCGCTGGGCTTGGTATGGATTACTTGTGTTTGGTCTATCGTTTGCTGCGCCATTCTCTTCCTCCCTTTTCATGGATCATGTTCTTTATTTCTTTGTTGTATAGCTTCTGAAGAGCAGCGGCTGCTTCTCCTCTTCGTCCTGCATAGTTTACTTCCTCTATTTTAGTAAATGGGATGATCTCAAGAACAGAGTTTGTCATCCATGCTTCGTCAGCTGACAAAAGAGCCTTCAGCTCATATCGGCCCGTTTTGAGTTCCAATCCTATTTTCTTTGCATTTTCTATGACAAAACGCCTCGTAACACCGTCCAGAATACCGGTATCAAGTGATGGCGTATAGATGCAGCTGCCTTTTCTCCAGAAAACATTTGATATGATGCCTTCTGCAACAGCTCCATCCTCTGTTAAGAAAATTCCTTCGATACGCGGATCATTTCCGATTTCTCTTTTCGCATACATATTATTTAAATAATGATGAGATTTTAACCGAAATGGCCCCTCTGGTGTGTTTCTCCGTAACGATAAAACCTTTCCTTCTTTTTGCGAAGGAAGGCTTTCTGGTTTCAGCTGGTTCATAAAACATAATACAGTGGGCTTATCATATGTCTGGGAGACAAAGCCTTTGTCGCTGATCCCGGCTGATATGTCCAGTCTTACGCGGGCATTGCCATCCTTGATTTCATTCAGCAAAAGAAGCTTGTCCAGCATCTCATGAATCTCATGCTTCGAAACAGTATATTCAATTTGCAGATCGTTAAGCGCGCGCTTAAGCCTTTCTATATGCCAATCAAGCAAAAATGGGGATCCTTCGTAGAGCCTGAAGGTTTCGAAAACACCGATCCCATATAAAAATCCATGGTCAAAAGGAGAAAGAACTGCATCTTTCTCCTCTAGATACCGGCCGTTCACATATATCATCACGCAATAACTTCCTTGCGGTATGTTTCAATGAAATTTCTGAGCATTTCTTTTCCAAAGGAGGTCATAATTGACTCCGGGTGAAATTGCACGCCTTCTATCGGAAGATCATTGTGGCGAATGGCCATAATTTCTCCTTCTTTCGTTTGTGCTGTTACTGTAAAACAGCTTGGCAGGGTCTCAGGTTTTACGATCAGCGAATGGTAACGAGTCGCGACAAGGGGATTTTTCAAACCTTCGAAGATTGTCTTGCCGTCATGCTCGATATCCGAGGTTTTCCCGTGCATAAGCCGCTCTGCCCTAACCACATCGCCGCCAAACACCTGTGCGATGGACTGATGTCCGAGGCATACACCAAAAATGGGGATTCTGCCTGCGAAATGTTTAATAGCTTCAAGGCTGATTCCCGCCTCATCAGGACTGCACGGTCCAGGTGAAATCATCAGAAAATCAGGAGACAGCTCTTCGATTTCTTCGATCGTGATGCTGTCGTTGCGTTTCACAATCAGTTCTTCCCCAAGCTCGCCCAAATACTGCACCAAGTTGTACGTGAATGAATCATAGTTATCAATCATTAAAATCATTTCTCCGCTCACCTCATCTAATTTTTGTCTCTTCTTTGCTCAGCTCTAATGCCTTTTGCATTGCAAAAGCTTTTTTGAATGATTCCCTGTATTCGTGCTTTGGAACGGAATCAATCACAACTCCTGCGCCGGACTGCATAAATGCCTGCCCTCCGGTTGCATAAATGGTTCGAATGACGATATTAAACTGCAGATCGTGATTATACCCAAACCATCCTATAGATCCAGTATAAAGCCCGCGGCGTGTCGGCTCAAGTTCTTCTATAATTTCCATCGTTCTTACTTTGGGAGCACCTGTAATGGTTCCTCCGGGAAATACAGCATGAATAATATCTACCGCGTCATATCCATCCTGCAGTTCACCTTGGACATTAGATACAATATGCATCACATGCGAGTATTTTTCAATTGCCATGAATTCGTTCACGCTCACAGACCCGTAACGTGATACTCGTCCAAGATCATTCCTCTCTAGATCAACCAGCATGACATGTTCTGCGCGTTCTTTTTCATTATGGATCAATTCGTTTGCCAGCGCCTCGTCTTCTTCATCGGTTTCCCCTCTGGAACGGGTGCCTGCAATTGGCCTCGTCTCTAATAGCTTGCCCTTTTTGCTGACAAGCAGTTCAGGCGATCCGCAAATGATTTGGAAATCAGGTGTTTCTAAATAGGCCATATAAGGAGAAGGATTTACTGCTCTCAAAGTCTTGTAAATTTGATATGGGTGGGCAGACAGTGACTGCGACTGTCTGATTGACAAGTTGACTTGAAACACATCTCCGCTGGCGATGTATTGTTTGATTTTCTCTACAGCTTGCGAGAACCCCTCCTCCGTAAATGGTGCCGCGAAGGAGCCGTCTGTTTCATGCTTCATCTCTCGCGAAGAGACAGCAGGGAGCTCAGTCAGCCACAGCCGCTCCAGCTCAGATAGCTTCATATCCGCAGTTGCGTGATCAGAACCATTCACATGAGTAATCAGCCACAGAGACTCTTCTTGATAGTCATAAACTGCTATATCATCAAAAACAAGAAAATAAATATCCGGTGTTTCCAAATCATCTAGTGAGAGCATTTTAAAATTTTCAATGTAACGTGCGTAATCATAGCTGAGAAATCCGATTGCCCCGCCTTGAAAATCCGGAAGCTCGTGATCTGTTTCTGTTTCCAGCGTTTTAAACCAGCTGTGGAAGGCCCGTAATGGGTCACCTTCTTTAAACAGCATCTCATCTCCATGCTTAATTGT
The DNA here is from genome assembly GCF_012225885.1 of Bacillus tequilensis. Classification (NCBI taxonomy): domain Bacteria; kingdom Bacillati; phylum Bacillota; class Bacilli; order Caryophanales; family Bacillaceae; genus Bacillus; species Bacillus tequilensis. The sequence goes on along the minus strand of NZ_CP048852.1, from coordinate 82,921 downwards.
GGTTATTCCGTCTTTTCCTTTTACCGTCGCAATCGGATCAAGACCGGCTATGCTGTATCTGCCGCCTCTTGCACTTTCAAGGAGTACATGCTGTTTTCTGGATTGCGCAAGTTTCTCATATTGTTGTAAGAATGAGTCTTTTTGAAAAGGTACTTTTTTGCCTGCCGGTCTGCGTTGTGCCATTGATATCATTCCTCTATTTTCTTTTTTGCTTGTTTTTTTATTGTAAAGCAATCTTGTTATTGAAAAAAGTGAATTTCTCTTCCAAGCATAACATTCGGCGTAGACATGGCATATTTGATGCACGAATATAAAAAAACTCCCGGCAGACCGGGAGTTTGGCATTTTAATCGAATTGATACAGCGGCGTGCTCAGATAACGTTCGCCGTTACTTGGAATGACGGCCAAAACTTTTTTGCCTTTTCCGAGTTTTTTCGCTACTTGAAGAGCAGCGTAAATTGCCGCGCCTGATGAGATGCCTCCGAGAATTCCTTCTTCACGTGCAGCTCTGCGCGCATATTCAAACGCTTCTTCATTCTTCACAGGGAAGATTTCATCGTATACTTCGGTGTTTAAGATGTCTGGCACAAATCCGGCTCCGATTCCCTGAATTTTGTGGGGACCTGGTTTTCCTCCGGCAAGCACTGGAGAATCCGAAGGTTCAACAGCGTAAATTTTGATGGAAGGGTATGCTTCCTTCAGAACTTCGCCCGCTCCCGTAATCGTTCCGCCTGTGCCGATTCCGGCCACAAATGCGTCAATCTGATCATCACCGAATTGCTCAACAATTTCTTTACCTGTTGTTTGGCGGTGAATTTCTGGGTTAGAAGGGTTATTAAACTGCTGCGGCACAAAGTATCCGTGCTTCTCAGCAAGCTCTTCAGCTTTCTGAATGGCGCCTTTCATGCCTTCCGCGCCAGGCGTCAGCACAAGCTCAGCACCGTATGCGCGAAGAAGGTTGCGGCGCTCCATGCTCATTGTATCAGGCATCACCAAAATAGCTTTGAAACCTTTAGCCGCAGCAACCATCGCAAGCCCGATTCCAGTATTTCCGCTTGTCGGTTCAATGATTGTATCGCCGGCTTTTAATTTTCCTTCTTTTTCAGCGGCTTCAATCATAGCTAAACCGATACGGTCTTTTACACTGCTTCCAGGGTTCATATATTCAAGCTTCAAATATACATCCGCACTGTTTTCATCTGTAAGGCGATTTAATTTAACGATTGGCGTATTCCCAATTAATTCAGTAATGGAGTTTGCTACACGTACCATTCTCGACACCTCAATTTCCGACTATTTGTATTGGTATTATGTATATAATCTATCAATTTCAAAATTTTTTGTCAATCACTTAGTACTTTTTTCCCCATAAAACCATGATACATCAGCTTCTTTCCAAAGTGTTTTGACTGAGGCTTTATCACCTAGCTGATCCATTGCGATTTGACGTCTGATCTGATCTTTCACCTCATCGTATGAAAATGTCCTTGCTTTTAGTTTTTCTTTCAGCTGAATGACGGCGTATCCGTTACTGACCTTTATCGGTTTGCCAGACCATTCATCCTCTTTGAGTGTTTTTGCTTCTTCAATGTATGCTGAAGGAATGTTGTCTGATGCTTCTGTAACAAAGCCTAAATCTCCGCCGTATGGCGATGTATACCTGTCTGTAGACCTTTCCGCCGCGACAGCTTCAAAGCTCGATCCGCCATTCAGTTCTTTTAGGACTTCTCTCGCTTCTTCTTCATCTTTTACCACAATATGCCGAATTCGATACGAATCATCAAACTGATACAGCTCTTTATTTTTATTATAGAATGATTTCAATTCTTTGTTTGAGATATCAATATCCCTTGTTAACAATTCTTCAAGGAGGATATTATAACGAATTTGGTCTTTCCACTCTTTCTCAGTCGTATGTTCGTTTTCGTAAAAGGAATTGTTGACCGCTTTAATCAGCAAAAACTCACGATCAATTTCGCTTTTAGATACTTTTAGGTTGTTCTTTTTGGCCAGCTGTTCAACGACTCGGACGTTGATCATATCTTCAAGCGTTGACTTACCATATTGGTCTTCCATTTCTTTTAGCCATTCTTCTCTTGTTACGCTCTTACCTCCGATAGTCGCAATAGACTCACCGGACGATGATGCGCCGGCTTGGGATTTTGTCAGTGTATATGCAACAGATATACAGCAAACCAGCAGCGCCCCTAAAATAATGGTCCAGATTGTTCTTGATTTCAAACCTGCTTTCAGCCCCTTTTCTTAAATTAAAAACCCGCTAAAGAGCTTAGCGGGTAGTTTGGTCACGAAGCCCTTCCAGCTCTTCTTTTGTAAATAAGTACTTTTCATTACAAAAATGGCATACTGCTTCGGCTTGTCCATCTTCTTCTATCATATCTTGAATTTCTTTTTTGCCTAGTCCTAAAATGGCTGTTTCGAAACGTTCTTTTGAACAAGGGCAATGGAATTTAACAGGCATCGTTTCCAAAATCTCAGGCTTCTCGCCTAGGACTTCTTCTAAAATTTCTTCTGGTTTCAGTCCTTTTTGGATGAGCTTGGAAATCGGCTCAACTTGGGATAGACGCTGCTCAATTTTTGTAATCGTTTCATCATCTGTTCCCGGCATAAGCTGAATAATAAAGCCGCCGGCCGCAAGAATGGAGTTGTCAGGGTTTACGAGCACACCGACGCCTACAGATGAAGGAACCTGCTCAGATGACACAAGATAGTAAGTGAAATCATCTCCCAATTCACCCGAAACGATTTCAACTTGTCCTGTGAAGAACTCGCGCAACCCTAAATCTTTTACGACACTTAACGTTCCGCTTGTTCCCACCGCACGTCTGACATCAAGCTTGCCTTGTTCATTTAAATCAAAATGAACTTGCGGGTTAGAGACGTATGCTCTGACTTCCCCTTTGGCATTGGCATCAGCCACAATTGCTCCGATTGGGCCTCCGCCCTCGACTTTCACGGTCAGCTTATCATCGCCCTTCAGCATAGCCCCAAGCATAAGTGAAGCTGTCATTGTACGGCCCAGTGCAGCGGATGCTGTCGGCCACGTACCATGGCGTCTCTGTCCCTCATTTACCATATCAGTTGTTCTCGCTGCATAAGCGCGAACTTTTCCGTCATACGCAAGTGCTTTTACTAAATAATCCATTACAAGACCTCCTATACACTACCTACGCGGTTTCGTTCATAAATCAATTCCAGCCCTTTTAGGGTTAAGAATGGATCTACGATATCTATGCAATCTGATTCGTTTGCAATGAGCGGAGCAAGACCTCCTGTCGCAATGACCTTTGGTTCCTGTTTTGCCTGCCACTTCATTCGCTTGACGATTCCTTCTACTTGACCGACATAGCCAAATAAAATTCCAGATTGCATCGCGCTCACAGTGTTCTTTCCGATAATATTGTCAGGCCGGGTGATTTCGATACGCGGAAGCTTTGCCGCACGCGAGTAAAGCGCCTCTGTCGAAATCGTAATCCCAGGAGCAATCGCCCCGCCCATGTATTGTTTGTTTTCATCAATATAGCAGTACGTTGTAGCAGTTCCGAAATCGACAACAATTAACGGATTGCCGTATAAGTGTATCGCAGCGACAGCATTTACGATTCTGTCTGCTCCTACTTCTTTCGGATTGTCATATTTTATATTTAAACCGGTTTTCATACCCGGACCGACAATTTGCGGTTCGATATGAAAGTATTTTGTGCACATTCTTTCTAAAGCAAACATGATTGGCGGCACTACTGATGAAATAATGATTCCATCTATCTGTTCAAACATGATTCCGGAGTGGTCAAATAAGGAGCGCAAAATCATTCCAAACTCATCTTCTGTTTTATGCCTGCTTGTTTCTATACGCCAGTGATATTCTAATTTTCCATCATGATATACACCAAGTACAGTATTGGTGTTCCCCACATCGATAACCAGTAACAACCTCTATCACCACTTTTGAATAGTTTCTCTACTTTACTTTTTACAAACATTCTACAATACCATACACGATCAGCGGCTCATTTGTAAACAAATCGATACCAGAATTGGATGATTGCAAAAGAGGCTGCCGAGGCATGATTGACATAAAAAAACTGCCGGCATCAGCCGGCAGTTTTCAGAGAAGACGTTACTCTTTTGTATCGTCTTTCTTATCTTCTGTTTTTGTCAGAATGTTTACTTTCACATCATCGTTCTTCTCATCGTCAGAGAAATTGCGCTCAGGCAATGTCCCGTGATCAATAAGGTGTTTGATTTGTTCAGCGTCAAGCGTTTCAACTTTCAGAAGCGTTTGGGCGATCAATTCAAGCTTGTCACGATTTTCAGTCAGGATTTGTTTCGCGCGTTCATAACATTCTTTAATGATACGCTGAATCTCCTGATCGATTTCGTAAGCGATTTGATCACTGTAGTTCTGTTCGTTGTTGAAATCACGGCCTAAGAATACCTGACCGCCTTGAGACTGTCCAAATTGCAACGGTCCCAGTTTTTCCGACATACCGAATTCTGTAACCATTCGTCTTGCAATATTCGTCGCACGCTGGAAGTCATTGTGCGCTCCAGTGCTGACTTCACCGAAGATAATTTCTTCAGCGACACGTCCGCCCAAGAGGCCGACAATTTTATCAAGCAGCTCTGGCTTTGTCTGGAAGTAACGGTCTTCTCTCGGCAGCATAACAGCATAACCGCCAGCCTGGCCGCGAGGAACAATCGTTACTTTATGCACCATATCAGCCTCATCTAAAACGAGTCCGATCACGGTGTGTCCGCCTTCGTGATAAGCCACGATATTGCGTTCTTTCTTGGAGATGACGCGGCTCTTCTTAGCAGGTCCGGCAATAACACGGTCCGTTGCTTCGTCAATATCACGCGCATCGATTTTTTTCTTGTTTTGACGAGCGGCCACGAGAGCAGCTTCGTTCAATAGATTTTCTAAGTCCGCGCCTGAGAATCCTGGTGTTCTCATGGCAATTGATTTCAGATTAACCGTTTCATCCAGCGGTTTATTTCTCGCATGGACTTTCAATACAGCTTCACGGCCAATGACGTCTGGGCGGTCCACTGTGATTTGACGGTCAAAACGTCCCGGACGAAGTAAGGCAGGGTCCAAGATGTCCGCACGGTTCGTCGCAGCAATGATGATAATTCCTTCATTAGCGCTGAATCCGTCCATTTCAACAAGCAATTGGTTAAGCGTCTGTTCACGTTCATCGTGTCCGCCGCCGAGACCTGCTCCACGCTGGCGTCCGACTGCGTCAATTTCATCGATAAAAATCAAACAAGGCGCATTCTTTTTTGCATTTTCAAACAGGTCACGCACACGGGAAGCACCGACACCTACAAACATTTCAACGAAATCAGATCCGCTGATGCTGAAGAAAGGCACGCCGGCTTCACCCGCACAAGCTTTTGCCAGCAATGTTTTACCGGTACCCGGAGGTCCGACTAATAGCACGCCTTTAGGTATTCTTGCGCCAAGCTCAGCAAACTTGCGGGGATCTTTCAGAAACTCAACAACTTCAACAAGCTCTTGCTTTTCTTCGTCAGCCCCTGCAACGTCCTTAAATTTGACGCGTTTCTTTTCCTCTGTATACAGCTTCGCCTTGCTCTTACCAAAGTTCATGACACGGCTGCCGCCGCCTTGAGCCTGATTGAGCAGGAAGAAAAACAGAATAAAGATAATGACAAATGGAATGATGGTCGTCAGGAATGTCACCCATCCGCTTGTTTCTTGAGCGGGCTCAACCTTTACATCTGTCTTTTTCAAAGCATTAAATATCTGGTCTGCTCCCTTTCCTTCAGGAACATGAGTCAAAAAGTATCGATCTTTGTCGTAGTTTTTCAGCTGTCCTTTTACCTCATAAACACCTCTGACAGGCTGAACCGATACGCTATCAACTTTCCCGTCATCCAGGTTATTGATGAACGTACTGTACGACATATTTTCTGTTTTCGGATTTGAGGTCTGGAAGTAGCTCACAACCCCGATTACTACTAATAAAATAAGTAAATAAAAAATGGTATTACGGAAGACCCGATTCATTCCTTACCTCCTCCCACAGTAAGCACAACTATGTTCAATAGTACCATAGAAAATCATTCCAATACAAACAATAACCATCTCGGAAGCAGGCTGCCGATCAGCTTTCATAAACTGCCGGTTTTAACACTCCGATATAAGGCAGATTGCGATAGCGCTCAGCATAATCAAGTCCGTAACCCACAACAAACGCGTCAGGCACTTCAAAGCCTACAAAATCTGCTTTGATGTCCGCTTTTCTTCCGCTCGGTTTATCCAAAAGGGTAACAATCTTAATTGATTTTGCTTTACGGTATCGGAAGAGCTCTACTAGATAACTTAAGGTTAACCCACTGTCGATGATATCTTCAATAATTAAGATGTCCCGGCCCTCTACAGATGTATCCAAATCTTTGATGATTTTTACTTCTCCAGATGAAACCGTAGAATTTCCGTAGCTTGATACATCCATGAAATCCATTTCCAAATATGTATCAATATGCTTGATAAGATCCGCCATAAAAGGAAGTGCTCCTTTTAACACACCGATTGCCAACGGAAATGTATCTTGATACTCGCTCGTTAATTCTGCGCCTAACTCTTTTACTTTCTCCTGTATCTCTTCCTCTGAGATCAGTACTTTCTCGATATCATGTTTCATCATGATTTTGCTTGCCCCCTACACTTTTCATGCTGTCTATATTGTAATACAATGCGGTCGCTGTTTGGAATCACAAGATCTTCAAAAATTGATTTTTTCAAGCCCGGTATCCAGATAATTTCACCGCTTGCATCCGTCACAATCGGCCAGTTGTCTCTTTCTCGGAGAGGCACTTTCTTATCAATAAATATATCCTTTACCTTTTTCGAGCCGTTCATCCCTTTTAGTTTGATCCGGTCTCCAGTTTTTCTCATCCGGATCGTTAAGGGAAATCGCACCTTTTTTTCACTTGTAATAAAAACAGCATTCCCATGTTCTTCAGGCGAATCCGCATAATGCTTTGCCTCTATCAAAAATCCATTGGGGAGCACTGCCGTTTCATCAGCAGCTCCGCTTATCTGGTATTCAAAGGGAACATTTTTGCACTGCCATTGTTCAAATGTAAACAAACATGTCTGATATGATTTGACCACCTTCAGCCCTTGTGGGAAGTCCAATACTCCTGAAGGACCGCCCTTTTCCGCCCAATCAAGAAACTGCTGTATATGATGAGCTGAAAAGGATGATGGACCGTTTTCATAAAGATAGTTTAATATTAGTTGAACTCCTCTTCTTTGTAAAGGCATCGGGAGGGCAAGCAATAGAGAGGAATTGATTTCAACTGATGTATTAGACTTGCTTGTGATTACTTTATTCATTTCATCTTTCGTTAATGACTGTAAGAATTGCTCATCTTCCGTCAGTGCCTCACTGACTTTCTGAAACCTTTTATGCACATCCGGCGACTCCTGTTTTAAAAACGGGAGCACTGTTTTTCTGAATCTGTTTCTTGTGTAGTCGTCTGTGGCGTTGCTTTCATCCGTCCGGTAGCTCAATCCGTTTTTATGGCAATAATGAAGGATCTCTTCCTTTGTAATGGTTAAGAATGGCCTGATGATCCGCCCGGCCCCAAAACGTCTGACCGGCTGCATACCCGCAAGTCCCGCTCCAAGCGTGCCCTTAGCCAGCCGCATAAGCATCGTTTCAACTTGGTCGTCACCATGATGCGCGAGCGCCAGATAGTCCGCTTGATGCTTCGTCATGATTTCCTCAAAAAACTGATAACGGCAATCACGTGCTGCAGCCTGCTTGTTGAGGCCTTTTTCCTGTGCATAAGCGGTTACATTGATTTGAACCGTTTCGCAAGAGAGCTGTTCAGCCTTACAATAAGCTTGGACAAAACGCATGTCTTCCTCAGATTCCAGGCCTCTGAACCGATGGTCGACGTGAGCCGCAATAATGTTCGCTGAACAGCCGTATAATGTATGCAGCGCGTGAAGAAGAGCCATTGAGTCCGGACCGCCGGAAACGCCTACAATAATTGTCGCCCCTTTTAACGTAAGATTGTGTTTATTAAAAAAATCTTCGACACTTTTCACAATATCCTCCTCACAATGAGCAGGTTTTTTAAAGATATTCATATCCTATCACTTTCAATCCTTCCAAGCAAAGAAGAAGCATAGGCTTTGCAGTTCGCGCCATTCAGATTAAGAAAAAGATAATGTAGGCGAAATAAAGCGCTAAAACACTGATTACGATAAGTGTTGTTTCAAATAATCCTCCCGACTTAGCCGGCTTCTGTTTAGGTGTGTATCGCGTCTTTGTTACTTTTCCTTGGCGCGGTTTTTGCTGCCTTTGTCTCGCGGCCGGCCGCGGTGCTGTTTTTACAGCTTGTTTTCTCTGTGCTGCCTTTTGTCCCGCGTCAAGCATCCCCTTTTTCATTTCGTCTGCGGATTGATAATTTCCGTTCAGAGCTGAAAAAAGCACTTTTTTATACTTTTGCAGCAGCGGGTGCCCTTCGATCAGAGAATTAAGCTGTTCCTTAGGCTGGTTTGTTTTCTTGAATTCTTTTTTATACACACTGTTGATCATAATCATGGCAACCGCGAACAGATCATAGGATGGCTCTGCTTTTCTTGTTCCATACCCCCAATAGCCTCTGTCGTAAAACTCCGTATACTCTTTTATCGCCCGGCCTTCCTTTGTCGTGCCGCCTACATCAATACAGCGAATTCTTGCGGGCGGGCCAGTGACGATCAGATTATCAGGTTTTAGATCTCCGAATATCCATCCTTGCTGGTGAAGCGCCGACAGGCTGGATAACAGCTGAATCATCAAAACCGGTATCCATTCCGCTCCTTTATCATTGACATACTTTAAAAGCAGCGGACCTTTTATGTATTCCATTGCATAAAATGAAACTTTCGTATTGGCACTGGGGATATAAGCATCATCCGTATCAAAAAAAGAAGGCCCCATCGTAACGGACTGGGCCTTTGAGAAAGATTTCAAGACATTCACTTCAGAAGTAATAGACAGGCTGTCATCACTCACCTTTAAGGCAACATGTCCATCTGATGCTTCTGCCAAATAAACAATTCCATTAGCCCCTTTTCCAAGCTGTTTACGCAATGTATAAGTGTTTCCGTTCCACTTTCCTTTAATTGCCACACCCGGTTTAAGGCTACATGCCAAACTCGTCAAAGCGTCGTTCATCATCTGCCAGCATGCTCCTTCTTGAGCGGATTTTTTCAAACTGCATTGCCGCTTCACGTATCGCCGGACCTGTCGGCGTGATGCCGCCTGTCGAAAGCTTTGCAAAGAGTGTGGAAAGAGATTGCAGCTTCGGTGTCCAGTTCAGCACAAGCTCGACCTCTTGTTTTTTCCCGGGAAATATACACATGGCAAATTCGTTATTCCCGATTCGGGAATTGAGGCTGACAGACAAATCAATCAGCGCCTCCTTTACTGTAGGAAGCTTAGGCGCCATACTTGCGCTTGTATCCACAAGAACCAAAACCTGAAGATGCACCGTTTCTCCAAGCTCGTCTACCACTTCCATGACTTCGCCGCGTTTTTCCGGAGAAAGCTCTTCCATTTCCACATTCTTTCCGAGAATTTGTTTCAGCTCCTGATTGACTACACCTTGTAAGGTTTGCGTCATCGCTTTTTTTGTTACCATTTGTACGGTTTGTGAAAGCTGAGAAGCATAAACGACCTGATGCACGCCGCCTCCGGCAAGTGCAATCCCTTCGACTTCCTTCATTGCCTCAGGGTCAATTTGATTTTCTTCCATTATCCCTATGACATTTACCGTAATCCCCTGCTCTTTAGCAAAAGCAGCCATTGCAAGAGGGTCTTCCCCGTGGTTCGAGCAGCCATCCGTTATCAGCAAAATTTGATTCAAATGTCCGTTATTCACATTCATTCCTCCTGGAGAATACGAGGATTCTCAGATTCATATATTTCCATCTTCGCCAGAAGAAATTTGATTTATACGGAAGCGCTATGAAATTTCTTGTTTGTTTTGAAAGATGGCAGGGACAGGGATGGATGCCCACTTCGGCGTATTATGATCAATCCGGACGACAACAACTGTCATATCATCCTCAATTTGACCGGATCTCGTACGGATGACTTCTTCCATGAGCAAATCGGCAATCTCCTGCGGGTCATTTGTTTTCAGCCCCTTCATTTTGCGCTTCATCCATAAATCATGATTTTCTACATGCTTAGGCCCCTCAAAAATGCCATCACTCATCATAATTAAGAGGTCACCCGCTTTCAGCTGCTCACTCACAACCTCCACATCGAATTCATTAATAATGCCGATTGGCAGATTACTCGCTTGAACTTTCATGACCTGATCGCCCCGTTTGATAAAGCTTGGCGTCGATCCGACCTTCAAAAACTTACAGCTGGCATCTTGAAGATCGATAATAGACAGGTCAAGCGTGGAATATATCTCATCAGTTGTCCTCAGGGACAGTATACTGTTGATGGTTTTAATCGCTATTTTTTCATCAATGCCGGATTCAAGTATTTTTTCAAGGAGCTTGATCGTTTCATTGCTTTCGAAGTGCGCTCTTGCGCCGTTGCCCATTCCGTCACTGATTGCCGCAGCATACTTTCTGGCCCCAAGCTCCATCATGCTGTAGCTGTCGCCGGAGACAAGGCCGCCTCCCTTCGCGGCGTGGGCAGCACCTGTAGATACCTTGTATGATTTCGTTGATCCAAAGGCGACATGGCTGTATCCATTTGGATGCGGAGAATGCTGTTCGGCTTTCACAAGAATTTGCTCCTCCAGAATGTCAGAAAGCATAGGGGCAATGATTTTTTCACTTTCTCCATGTCCGCTGAACGGAATGGTCATTTCGATATCGATATTTCCTTGTTCAAGGCTATAGATCTCCACATGCTGAATCTCGATTCCAAAATGCTGAAGCGCCTCTATAATCTGCTCTTCCTGAAGAAAGTGCTGTTCGCGCTCTCTTTTTATTTCCCGAGAAAAGTCTGCCATGACCTCAGAAACACCTAAAAGCTGTTCAGCAACAAGCCGCCTGCTGTCCTGCACCTTTTTCTTGAGCGTTAGATGGGCATGATGATGTGCGAGTTCATCCTCAATCAGCTCTTCAACCTGCCTTGATTTCGAGCAATGCTGATGAAATTCTTTTTTCAGCCTTCGGTTTGATGCATATTCTTTTTCTTCTGTTTCAAGCATAACTTGTTTCATTAAGTCATATGTTTTATCAAAGTTCTGTACCCAGCACTTGTTTTTCTTGTAGCATGTCTGACAGGAATGCTCCGTGATTTTGCTTAAAAACAGATCAACTTCGCTGTCATCTGTCTGCTCGTCTGATGCTTGGTAAAAGGTCGCGAAGCTTTCAGACAGCGCGTGAAAAACATTGGAGAACTGATCTACCTTTTGAGCGGTGACATCTCTTATTTTCCTTGCATATTGCTGCTGCTCTTGAAGATGCTCGACGGTTCCCGGAATATATCTCGCCACCTTCCTTGTAATCGATTGAGGTGTAAGTAAAAACAGGCCGACTGCAATTAATGACTCATAGAGCGTTGTCATCAGGCCGGCAGAGCCTTCACCATATAAAGAAATAAGAAGCGATCCGACGATCAGCCCGATTGCTGCGCCCGCTTTTTTCCCTTCCTTCAGCAAACCGCCTAATAGACCTGAAAAAGCGAGCAGACTCATTTGATAGAGGTTTCCGATATTTGCCAGACCGAGAATCAGACCGGTCACAACACCAACCGTACAGCCAATGCTTGCTCCGCCAATAAAGGAAAAACTCAAGACCACATAACGCGCCAATATGTGTTCTGCCTGCATCCCTTGGTAGGACAAGCCGGCAAGCCCCGTCAAAACGGAAGCGATAAGGATCATAAAGCAAATGATTTCTTCTATTTTTAATGATTGTTTTACTTTTTTCACTGTGAAAACCGGAAGACTCTGAAGAAAAATCAGCGTTAAAATAAAGGATAATCCAGCCTCAACAACAGCCATCACATAATCATAGGTTGTGAACGTGCCATTTTGAGCGTAAACAAACCCAGCTCTTGCTGCAGCCATGGAGAAGAACACGACAATCGGGAGTGCTTTCACGCGATCGTCGGTGATGAAAGCCGCCACTTTAGAAAATACGAAGAAGGCCAGCAATGCTCCTAGTATGAGCAAAGAGTGCTTCGGGGAAATGGTCAGCGCACCTGCAAGCACAGCCAGCACCGCATAAAGCGCCTTGTCTCTTCTAATGAGTAGCATCGCTCCAAAGAAAGGAAGTGCGAAAGGAAGCACCTCGGATAATATGAACGCTCGTCCAAGCAAAAATCCGATGACAACATAAATAAATCCTTTATAGAAAAACAGTGAATGCAAATGATGAGTCACCAGCTTCGTGCCCCTGTCCAAAAACGATTGGAGTTTTTCCAAAGCTTGTCCCGTCATTGGCCCGTTCACTCTTCTTTCTGCTTTTTCCATTCCTCTCATCTCCCACCTGTTATATTCGTTGCCTGTCATTATAGCGAAAACACAGATAGGATTTTGTCAAAAGAAGGTAACAATACCATAGAAGTCTTCGACGGTTTCTGCCTTGATATTCGTTTATCAAAAGAATTTCCGGAATGTTGTCTAAAAATGAAAAAACTCGGTTTCTGCAAGAGAAACCGAGTTTTTCAGGATGACCCGTACGGGATTCGAACCCGTGTTACCGCCGTGAAAGGGCGGTGTCTTAACCGCTTGACCAACGGGCCAAACAAATATGATAGCGGCGGAGGGGATCGAACCCCCGACCTCACGGGTATGAACCGTACGCTCTAGCCAGCTGAGCTACACCGCCATATTTTCTGGTGCTTCTAAGCACAAGTTATATAATACAAAGGTTTGTTCCTTTCGTCAACAGAAACTTTAATGTTATAATTTTCAGACTCTTATAGCGGGTGAGGATAATAAAAAAAAGCATCCGTCGGGATGAACGGATGCTTCATTTATTTATAGAAAGCAGCAAGGTTATCCTCTTCTTGCTCCGCGCCCTCCACGTTTTGATTCCGTATTGCGTTTTAAAGATGACAAGCGGTCTTCGCTGTCTTTTAAAAACTTATTCATTTTCTGTTCAAAAGATTCTTTCGGACGGAAATCATTTCTAGGTCTGGCTTGCGGACGGTCTTTAGCTTTTTTAATAGATAAACCAATTTTCCCGTCTTTTTCAACGTTGATGACTTTCACTTCAACTTGGTCGCCGACTTTTAAGTGATCGTTAATGTCTTTGACATAGTTATCAGCTACCTCACTGATGTGAACGAGACCGGTTGAGCCTCCAGGCAATTCAACAAATGCTCCAAAATTTGTAATACCTGTTATTTTCCCTTGCAACTTGCTGCCAACTTCAATCGACATAAAAAAAGTGCTCCTCCTTAGGCTTATAAAAAGATCGTTTGCTTAATTATACCTAAATAAAAATTTAAGTGTCAACAAGGCTACTTGCTCTTCTTCTCCACATTGAAGATAATTTCTCCGTCTCCAGACATGAATAAGTCCCTTCTGGCAAGCTCTGTGACGTAATCCTCATCGTTCAATTTGGATATTTCTTCTTTTAAATCTGTTTGCTTTGTCTTTAAACTCTTCAGTTCCTTTTCAAGCTGTTCTTTCTTTTCTTCTTTTGCGCTAAGGGAAGATGTTTGGGACCATACGGAGCTTGCCAGCACGATTGCCGTCAGGAATACTAGGGCGCCGAAGACCGTTAACCGTCTGTACAGTCCTTTTCGTCTTCTTTTCTTCAGCTGATTTTGCCGCTCTACTTGTTCTTTATATTCGTTTTGTATTTCAGCTATCGTTCGTTCTCTGGAAAAATTCAAACCAGACGGTCCTCCTTTCATCTCTTCAAAAAACGTGTAATGGTCGTTCTTATGGTTACCAATAGTTTCTTCTTCTTTTTAAGAAATCCTGCACCTTTTTCAAAATAACGTCTGAAAGTTAGACGCAGTTTTACAGGAAGAAGTTTCAAACATTGTTTTGCGATAAAACGGATCGGAAAACACAGAATCATGGTTATTTTATATAGACACAACAAGAGAAAAACGATCAGGCTGTATGCTTTCTTTAACAAAAACGCTGCCAGCCAGAGGATCGCTCCGCATGTCCACACAATTGGACGAAAGAACACGTGCTGAATGAGCCTTTTGAAGAATTGATAAACAGAAACAACAAGGTAAATGACGAATTTCAGTATTTTTATATAGATTCGTTTGCAAAGACTCTGATACGTCGCAACGCCGAGCAGAACCGCTAAAAAGATGTACAGCCTGAATTCTCCCTCATTTACATGAAGCAAGACATAAAAGAATAGCAGCCCTTGCAAAATCCAGAAAAGAATATCATGAATAAATAATAGCCATCTGGCTGTTTTGGCACGAATGACAAAGAGCCGGTATGTATCAAGCGATGCGCCAAGCCAGAGACCCATACCGGACATCGCCAGCATTGTATAGAATTGTGTCGTCAGCGTCATTTAAACAACTTGCTAAAAAACCCTTTAGCTTTATCCCCTTGTTGTTCGTCTAAGTACACTAGATCAAATACCCTGCCTTTAATAGAAACAATCCCTTTTTCCACATCCAAATTTTTCATCTGCAGGTTTTGCCCTCTGACTGAGAGCATTCCCATTACCGTTTCCAGCAGGAATTCTTCATTATCAAAGCTCTCCACCTGCTTAACCCCAGAAATATCTAAATGCTTCCGGCCTTTCATTGTCACATCATGCTGCTCCGGAACAGACGAAGAACCTTTTTGCTCATAATATGAATTCATCTATTCAGCCCCCATATCCTCGATACTTTTAGCATTATTACTGCATTGTATGAGGCGGGGGATTTTTTTAGAACAAGCCTATTCGCCGAGTTTTTCTTCCTTTAGGATCGTATACATGTTTGCAGCCTCTTCTTTTTTCGTGGTGTCTTTCAACTCATTGACTTGAACCGTCACAAGCTTTTGGCCGAAGCGGACCGTTAGTTCGTCTCCCGGTTTTACATCAGAGCTTGCTTTAGCCTGGTTTCCGTTAATAGAGATTCGCCCTTGGTCAGCTACTTCCTTTGCTAGTGTACGTCGTTTAATCAGCCGTGATACTTTCAAAAATTTATCTAATCTCATAGTTATGATCTCCTCTCAGTTTCTTTTGCTTCATTCCACAGTTTGTCCATGTCCTCAAGAGACATATCAGCCAGCTCGATTCCCTTTTCCCTCGCTGTTTCCTCAATGTAAGAGAACCGTCTCCGGAATTTGTCATTGGTCATGGCCAACGCTTCCTCCGGTTCTATTTTGTAGAAGCGGGCTACATTTACGAGTGCGAATAAAATGTCGCCAAACTCAGCCTTGAGATTGTATTCATGAGGATCTTCAGAAACCTCAGAAGAAAATTCCTTCATTTCCTCGCTTACCTTTTCCCAAATGTCGCTGACGTCTTCCCAGTCAAAACCCGTCTTCGCTGCTTTTTTCTGCAGTTTAGCAGCTTTTGAAAGGGCTGGAAGGGTTTTCGGTACGCTGTCTAATAAGGATGCTTCGGTTGTGTTTTTTTCAGCCTTTTTGATGTCTTCCCAATTTGCCAAAACATCGTTTTCATCCTGAACCTTAACATCTTTAAACACATGGGGATGTCTTCGGACCATTTTTTCACTGATTCCTTTTATGACATCATCAATTGTGAAATAACCTTCATCTTCACCGATTTGCGCATGAAGTAAGACCTGAAGCAAAACATCGCCAAGCTCTTCGATCATATGGTCTGTGTCTTCTTCGTCAATTGCTTCGAGAAGTTCATAACATTCTTCAATCATGTATTGTTTTAATGACTGATGCGTCTGCTTTTTATCCCACGGACATCCATTAGGCCCGCGAAGCTCTCTGATGATGCTTCTGAACGCTGAAAATTCGTGGTAAAGCAGCTTCTCTTCTTTAATCGGCGGAATATATACACTTGTTAAGTTATTTAGGGTGACATTGCGGTCCAGCTCAAATAAAGGCACTGCCTGGATCACCTCGTCACGGCTTCCTGCCGCAGTCACGATCACAACCTCGTAATCGTCAGGCAGCTTTTCCATCAATGTCAGCTTGACTTCAGAAGCTGTCATTTGGTCGTAAACCTGACAAATGATCAGGTGATGTCTGAGCTCAAGCTCATCCGCAGACAGCGTACCGGCATCCACAAATTGAAAGCCTTCAATCGGGTCGATTTGCAAGGCATTAAATGTGGCATCAAGAAAACTTTGTCCTCCTGCGACTTTTACTTGAACGTTTTTCTCTTTCTGACGCTCCGTCAGCAGCTGTACGGTTTTTTCCGCAACAAACGGGTGTCCCGGCACAGCATAAACCACGTCCTCACGCTGTGCCTCCTTAAATAGGATATCAGCGATTTCTTCGTATACGGCATCGAACTGGTCGTGTTTCTCATAAATATCGTCAAAGAAACGGATGTTCTTCGTTTCCTTTTCAAGCTCCTGAATTAAGGGATGATCCTTGGTTCTGACATACAGCGTATCTGCCTTCGTCAACAGCTTGTATATACCAATTGTCAATTGGTCCATGTCACCGGCGCCAAGTCCGACGACTGTAATATTACCCGCCATCTCGTCCTCTCCTTCTTATGATTTTGCTCAGCCTATTGCCAAAAGGCACACTGTTCAGCTCTTCATCTGTAAATATTCCCAACCTCATCATACAATAAATAAACACCGCGCCACCAATGGCGACAGCAGAAATACTTTCAATCACAGCCGCTCCTCTTCCTGATGCTGGAAACAAGAAAGTCCAGAGACGCCTATACGCAAGTAAGACAGCCGACATGAATAGGGAAGATCCAACTACTCGAATCAAAACGCCTCTCAGCTTATTGAGCCATTCCTTCTTCCGAAGCTGATACAAGTTAAGACCGGCGACAGCCGCAAAGGAAGCCGCTGTTGCCAGCGATGCGCCTTCAATCCCGTAGCGCGGTACTAAAAGAGTGTTTAGCACCCATTTCACCGCAACGCCCGCTCCCACCGCTACCGCAGGGAAAACGGTGTGTCCCGCACCCTGCAAAACTGCAGCTGACGTGACTGCCAGAGACGCAAACAATATGGAGCAGCTGAATACTTGTAATGCAGCTGTCCCTTCACCATTTTGAAACAGCATGATATTCACCGGCTCAAGAATGCAAATCAACCCAGCTGACGCGCCTGCCCCCAGTACAAAACACAGTTTTAAAGAAGACGTGGCTTTTTCTTTTATGATCCTCAGCTCATTGTTCTTTACGGCTTTAGAAATATACGGAACGAGTGACGTCGCAATGCTCACCGCGAAAACCGAACCAAGCTGCAGCAAGGGCTGCCCCCGATCATAAATCCCCTTTAGGCGTTTCGCTTCTTCACTTGCCTCACCGCCCGAAAGCAAAGCGTATAAATTCAATGCATCGACAAGCTGGATAAACAAAAGCAGCAAACTGCTTACACAAATGGTAACCGAATATAAAAGCAGTTTTTTTGCCAATTCTTTTGTTGTTATCACATTTTCATTTTTCCAATCTGTTTGGTTGTCTCTTTTTGCTTTGAACCAAAAAACTGCGAGTATGAGTAACGCTACGCAGCTACCGGCAAGAGACCCGGATGCGGCTGCCGCTCCCGCGGTGTAAAGCGAAGCTCCCTTTTTGACGAGCCAAAATGATAAGCTCAAGAGCACCGCAACCCGCAGAAACTGCTCTGTCATCTGCGATAAGGCAGACGGGAGCATATCCTGCCTTCCTTGAAAACCGCCTCTCAGCAATGCGACCAACGGGAACAGCAAAAAGGCATACGCGGTCACTTGAATTAACACTGCCAGGTGTGAATCTCCCATAAAAAAGGCGATTGGAACAGCTCCAAAATATAAACAAAGAAATAACAAAACACCGATTAAAGACAAAAACACCGCTGCTATTTTTAATATGGTGTGATGGCTTTTTTCGCTATAATCATTCATCAGCTTTGATATAATGACCGGAAATCCTGATGTTGACAGCATAACCGCAATACCAAGAAACGGGTATACCTGCTGATATATATAAAATCCAACATCGCCGACAATGTTTTGAAACGGGACTCTGTAAACGGCGCTTAATATTTTTGAGATGACGCCTGCCAGAATTAAAACAAAAGCCCCCTGCCAAATCCAATGCCGTTTAACGCCTATTGAATCATCCATCCAAAAGCTCCTTCCCAACGTCAGAGGCAATACGGTTTACGTATTACCGAGGCACACATAAAAACGAGGTTATTATACCACAACCAACCCTTGGAATCCTTTTTGGGCCTGCATAAAAAAGAACAGCGTCCCCAGGGAGAGCTGTTCTTTTCATACCTATTTTCGATAAAAGGAATAAGACCTACTGTTCCATTTGACGAGCTAAAAATCCAGCAGCTGTCTCAACGGCTTTATGTTCTACTTCGCCCATTGTCTGATCCTTAGAAAAAATCACCACGGCGCCTATCGGATCGCCATTTGCTACAATCGGGCCAATAGTGTAAGAATTCATATCCTCATCTATGCCATTCAAAAGCTGTACTGATTTTGCATCACTTTCAAGCACGGAACTGCGCTGATCCATAGTTCTTTCGAGCATTTCGCTGATCGCTTTGTTTAAGTAGTCTTTTTTTGAGCTGCCAGACACGGCGATATATACGTCACGGTCACAAATAAGGACTGAATGTCCTAGACTGTCGTAAAGCGCGTCTGCATACTCCTTTGCAAAGTCTCCAAGCTCACTGATCGGAGAGTACTTTTTCAAAATCACTTCCCCGTCGCGATCTACAAAAATCTCAAGCGGATCGCCTTCCCTGATTCTCAGAGTTCTGCGAATTTCTTTTGGAATCACGACCCGTCCTAAGTCATCAATACGACGTACGATACCGGTTGCTTTCATCTCTGGTGCCTCTCTTTCATTTGATGGTATATACATGTGGGAAAGACCTAAAGCAGTTACTTTATGTACCTTCCGCCTCGCTTGAAATTAGTATCCGTCACATCAAATGTAATATACACCAGAGAGTAACAAAATTTACGTAGATGAAATGGTTTGCTTTTTCACATCTTTAAGGCCCTTCAGCATGCCCAGCACGGTTTCGAGCCATTCATCGGCACTGCGGCCTTTCGTCTGTATGGAGATTTTGAGTTTTTTTCCTTCCATTCCCAGTCCGATTTGTCTGCCGTATTTATTGCCGAGCTCAAATAGCTTCTGGCCGTCAATTTCAGCACTTGCGTCTTCTGAAATCGTCAATCTGACAGCATCTTTATCCTGCTTAACCAGCTCCA
Source organism: Bacillus tequilensis (assembly GCF_012225885.1). NCBI lineage: Bacteria > Bacillati > Bacillota > Bacilli > Caryophanales > Bacillaceae > Bacillus > Bacillus tequilensis. Next base: position 63,591 of record NZ_CP048852.1, on the reverse strand, counting down.
CACGCTCTTGTTTCGCATAAACCTTCATTTCCGCAACAGTAAACAAGTATTCAACTTCTTTTGGATAATTGCCAAACCGGTCAATCATTTCGTCTTGAAGCTCATTCTTCTCTTCAATGGTAGCCACAGACCTGAAGCGTTTATACATATCAATTTTTTGTTTGCCGTCTTGGATATAGGTTTCCGGAATATACGCATCAAGCTCGACATCAATTTCTGTTTCAAATTGCTCCGGCTTCGCTGTGTCCCCTTTACGTTCTTCAATGGCCTCTTTCAGCATCTGTGAATAAAGGTCAAATCCGACTGAATCGATGAAGCCATGCTGCTGGGCGCCAAGAAGATTCCCGGCTCCGCGGATCGTTAAGTCACGCATGGCGATTTTAAAGCCGGAACCAAGTTCTGTGAACTCTTTAATGGCCTGCAGCCTTTTTTCAGCGACTTCAGTCAGCACCTTATCCCGACGGTACGTGAAATATGCATACGCCACACGGTTAGAACGGCCGACACGCCCCCGCAGCTGGTAAAGCTGGGAAAGACCCATTTTATCGGCGTCAAATACGATCAGCGTATTGACGTTCGGAATATCAACACCCGTTTCGATAATGGTTGTACTGACGAGAACGTCTGATTCTCCTTCAAGGAAACTTAGCATAACGGTTTCTAATTCATTTTCTGTCATTTTCCCATGCGCATACGCTACCTTCGCATCAGGGACAAGCATTGAGATCTCATCCGCTTTCCGCTCGATATCCTCTACCCGGTTGTACAAGAAATAGACCTGTCCTCCGCGTGCAAGCTCACGTTCAATCGCCTCTCTGACAAGAGCGCCGTTGTATTCCACAACATACGTCTGTACAGGGAAGCGGTTTTCCGGCGGAGTCTCGATCACTGAAAGATCCCTTACGCCAAGCATAGACATATGCAGCGTACGAGGAATCGGTGTCGCCGTTAATGTTAATACATCAACATTGGCTTTGATCTGCTTGATCTTTTCTTTGTGGGTTACACCGAAACGCTGCTCTTCATCAATGATAAGGAGCCCTAAGTCTTTATAAACGACATCTTTTGACAGCAGCCGGTGCGTCCCGATAACGATATCTACAGTACCATTTTTCAATCCTTTGATCGTTTCGTTCGCTTCTTTTCTCGTTCTGAACCTGCTGAGAAGGCCAATATTAATCGGATAGTCTTGGAAGCGCTCAGTAATGGTTTCATAGTGCTGTTGTGCCAAAATGGTTGTCGGGACGAGCAGTGCTACCTGCTTTCCGTCACCAATCGCCTTAAACGCTGCGCGTATGGCAACCTCTGTTTTCCCATAGCCTACATCTCCGCACAGCAAGCGGTCCATCGGACGTTCTCTTTCCATGTCCTGTTTGATCTCATGAATGGAACGAAGCTGATCCTCAGTCTCTTGATAAGGGAACGCTGACTCAAATTCACGCTGCATCTCATGATCTGGAGAAAACGCATAGCCTTTGCTTGCTTCTCTTTCGGCATACAGCTTAATTAAGTCATCGGCAATATCCTGAACAGAGGTCTCTACTTTCTTCTTGACCCGCTTCCATTCGCTTCCGCCTAATTTGTACAGCTTAGGCTCTTTTCCTTCGGAGCCGACATATTTTTGCACCTGATCAATTTGTTCTACAGGAACGTAAAGCTTGTCGCTTCCCTGATAATGGATATTTAAATAGTCTTTATGAATTCCATTGATTTCAAGGGTCTCAATTCCTAAATACTTTCCGATCCCGTGATTAATATGAACGACATAATCACCGATTTGAAGCTCGGAATAGCTTTTAATACGCTCCGCATTGGTCAGCTTCTGTTTTCGCGGCTTCTTTTTCACACGGTTTTTGAACAGTTCTTCTTCCGTAATAACGGCAAGCTTCATTAACGGCAGCTCAAATCCCGACTGAAGCTCGCCTTCCATGATATAAACCTGTCCCTGAACAAGCGCCTTTTTGCTGTCTGTCATGGCGGCTTCGATTTCATAATCAGTCAGAACAGAAGATAATCTCTGTGTACGTTCTTTGTTTGCCCCTAAAAATACAACAGTGAAGTTCGACTTTTTAAAGCGTTCCATTTCACCCGCAAGCACGTTCATTTGGCCATGGAAACTTTGCATTTGTCTGCTCGACACATTGACGATATTTTGCGGACTAGTATGGTGTACATGCCGTAAAAATAAAGAATAGTACAGCAGAGGGCGTTTTTGCCCAGCCACTATTTTCTGGAAGCTGAATGACAAACTGATGTCATGCAAAATCTTCCCTTCCTCAAGAAGATTAGTGATAAATTCCGCTTCTTCTTTTTGAAGCTGTTCTTCCATCTCATGAATCCGGCTGACTTCATCCAAAATCAGAAGCGTATTCTCAGGTGTATAATCTAGTAAACTAGCAGGCTGTTCATAGAAATAAGAGAGATACTTCACCAGCTCCTGATCTGTCTGTCCTTCAGACAAGCGTTCTTTATCATGAGAAATATTGGCGTGAAGAATTTCTTTTTGCTTGTCAGCCTTTAATTTTTTCAGGCTTTCGGCAAGGCCTTTATCGATCTTCTCCATCGCACGCGCTTTTTCTTCAGGTCTGATAATCAATTCCTTCGCGGGACCGATATTGATTGAGGTCAGGGTTTCGATTGACCGTTGATCATCTGAATTAAAGCTGCGGATTGAATCCACTTCAGTGTCAAACAGTTCAATTCTCACCGGATGCTCTGAAGTAAGCGGATAAATATCAATGATTCCTCCGCGAATGCTGAATTCTCCGGGTGCGGAAACCATATCAGACCGCTCATATCCTACCTCCACCAAACGTGATGCAAGCTGATCAGGTTCGATATCATGACCCACTTGAATGAGCATTTGGCTGTTTCTCCACACCTCTACAGGCGGGAGCATTCTTCTGATTGCAGCTACAGGAGCCACGACGATTGGTGCTTCTCCATTCGTTAATCTATTAATGACATCTAATCGCTGCGCCCGCAATTCAGGGCTTGCGACTGCGATTTCTGATGAAATGAGTTCATTGACGGGGTACAAAAGGACAGACCGATCCTCTAGAAGTGAAGTCAGATCATCCGTTACTTTTTGGGCTTGATATAAGTTATGGGTGATTAGAAAGATTGGCTTATTCGTTTCATTAGCCAGAGCGGAAGTAAAAACAGAACGCGCGGAACCCGACAGACCCGCAAGCAGTTGTTCCTTCAGCCCCTCGTGTAAACCGTTGATGATGGATTTAAAGTCATCGCTCTCTTTTATAAAGGTTTGAATGTTGTCCATATAGCCCCTCCTCTCTGTTTCCTGTGAGAACAGAAAAACGCTTTGGTCTAGTGTCTACACCAAAGCTTTTTATTGAATAAATGTGTGATGTTCGTGATAATGCGGATTTCGGTCAAGCGCCTCTTGGCAATCTTCACATATTGTCAAAACATGGACATCTCCATTTTCTTTATAAGAAATCATATCGTTTCTTTCGTCGTTTGTTAAGTGCTGAAATCCAAGTGAGTCAGTCGAAACCATGGAAGATTCGAGACTGCCTACTTTCACTCCGCAATGACGACAATAATAGTGCAAAGCCATACAAGGGACCTCCTGATGAAAAAGTCATTTTGGTGTAGTATGGACTTTGATGATTCATTTTATACCTTTGCGTTAAATTCGTTCATGACTTCTAAAAACGGTTTGCTCAGAGCAGCTTCACAAGCCTTAACAGATTTATCAATCGCTCCATCAATTTCAGGTGCCTCCTCCTTAGTGAAGGAACCTAACACATAATCAACGACCTTCATGCCATTTATAGGCCGGCCGATCCCAATGCGGATGCGGTCAAATTCGGATGTTCCAAGATGCTGGATCAATGACTTAATGCCGTTGTGCCCTCCAGCACTTCCTTTCGTTCTTAAACGGATTTTTCCAGTCGGAAGATCAAGGTCATCGTAAATGACTGTCAAATCTTCATTATCGACATCATAGTAGTCCATTAACGGCCGCAAACATTCTCCTGATAAATTCATATATGTAAGCGGTTTAACAAGTAGAACCTTTTTGCCGGAAACAAATCCGGTTCCATATAATCCGTTGAATTTATTTTGATTCAGCTCTATATTCCATTCCTTCGCAAGCTGATCTATCACCATAAATCCGACATTATGCCGTGTGTTTTCATAGTTCTTCCCCGGGTTTCCGAGACCGGCAATTACAAGCATGGCGAATCCTCCCTTAGTCACATAACTCCCGTCTGTGTATGCGGGCTATAATTCTTCTCATTCTAGCACAAAAGACGTAACCTCGGGAGGGTTACGCCTTAAGCTATTATTGTTCTTTGTTTTCACCTTCAGGCTGAGCATCGGCAGATTCCTCTTCATCTATCTCAGCTGCTTCCTGCTGCTGCGGAGGAAGGATAGAAGCCACGACCTCATCTGATTCATGGTTAAAGGAGTAGTCACCGCCAACAGGCAAATCTGCAATCGTCAGCACTTCATTTACATCGAGCTTTGAAATGTCTGCCTCAATCGTTTGCGGAATGGCTTTTGGCTTAGCCTTTACGGTTAGTTCATACAGCGGCTGCTGCAGCACGCCTCCGTTTTTCACTCCAATGGCCTCACCGGTCAAATGAATCGGCACTTCTACCTCAATGTCTTCACTCATATTAACCACTTGAAAGTCAGCATGAGTGATTTCATTTTTCAGCGGGTCCGTTTGCAGGTCAGTTACCATGACAGAATGCTGTTTTCCGCCGACCTCAAGCGTGAGGACTGTATTTTTCCCTTCGTCTCTCAGCGTTTTGATCAGCTCCACACTGTCTAATGATACAGGTTTGTTTTCCGTGTCTTTCCCATATATGATACCTGGAACATGTCCTGAAGTACGGATATTCCGAAGAGACGAACGAGTAAAGTCCGTTCTTTCTTTTGCCGTTAAAGTTGCCATATTCAGCACCATCCTATTATCGTTTTATTGTCCTATTACAAACAATACCCAAAACGATAAGGATTTAAACCTCAAATATCGGTTTAGCTGAATAGATAGCTGACGGATTGCTGCTCATGAACGCGAATAATCGCTTCAGCCAGAAGCGGTCCGACTGAAAGCTGCTTGAACCGTTCAATTTTCTTTTCTTCAGGAAGCTTGATGCTGTTTGTCACAACAAGCTCTTTGATTGTTGAATTGTTAATCCGTTCAACAGCAGGACCTGAAAGCACAGGGTGTGTGCAGCATGCATATACTTCTTTCGCTCCGTTTTCAACGAGCGCATTAGCAGCAAGTGTAATGGTGCCTGCAGTATCGATAATGTCATCGATAAGGATAGCGGTCTTCCCTTCGATATTACCTACAATATTCATGACTTCCGCCACGTTTGGACGCGGACGGCGTTTGTCGATAATCGCAATCGGCGCTTTTAATCGGTCAGCCAGTTTGCGGGCGCGCGTCACACCGCCGTGGTCTGGTGAAACAATGACGATATCTTCAAGATTTTTGCCTTCAAAATATTCTCCTAAAATCGGAACACCCATTAAGTGGTCAATCGGTATATCAAAGAATCCTTGAATTTGCGGCGCATGCAGGTCAAGTGCAATCACGCGAGTCGCACCGGCTGTTTCAAGCAGGTTAGCGAAGAGTTTTGCTGTAATTGGCTCACGGGATCTTGCTTTTCTGTCTTGACGCGCATAACCGTAGTAAGGAATCACAATGTTAATCGTTTTTGCAGAAGCGCGTTTTAACGCATCTACCATAATCAATAATTCCATAATATGCTCGTTAACGGGGTCACTTGTAGACTGGATGATATAACAGTCACATCCGCGAATACTTTCTTCGATATTAATTTGGACTTCTCCGTCACTGAATCTTTTGACAGAACATTTTCCTAATTGAACTCCAACTATATCTGCGATTTCTTTTGCAAGCTCTGGATTCGAATTCAAAGAAAAAATCTTTAAATTCTTATCTCCGTATTGATTAGACATGGATAAACCTCCGAATTTAGGATTAATTTTTATGAATATTTTTTACATAATCGTCTTTGTTAACTTGTCTCGCTCTGGCAATAGCAAGCGCTTTTCCAGGTACATCTTCCGTAACAGTTGAACCTGCCGCCACATAAGCGCCTTCTCCGACTGTGACAGGGGCAACCAAGTTCGAGTTGCAGCCGATAAACGCGCCATCTTCAATTCTCGTCAAATATTTATTCTTTCCATCATAATTGACAGTTATTGAACCGCAGCCCAGGTTTACATCTGTGCCTACCTCAGCGTCACCGACATAGCTTAAATGAGAAGCCTTGCTTCGGTCTCCGAATTGGGTCTTTTTGATTTCAACAAAATTCCCGATCTTCACTTCATTCCCGATGACAGAATCAGGTCTGATGTGAGCAAAAGGTCCTATGTTAACATCATTCCCCACTTTACTGTGATTGACTACCGATTGCTTAATAACTGTACGGCTGCCAATTGAACTGTTCATAATCTCCGTATGAGGGCCGATAATCGTATCTTCTCCGATTTGCACCTCACCTTTCATCACAGTTCCAGGATAAATCACAGTATCGCTTCCGATGACAGCGTCAGGAGAAATATATGTGTTCATCGGGTCAATCAGCGTTACGCCATTTTGCATATGCCGTTTATTAATACGCTCTTTCATAAATTGTTCTGCCTGAGAAAGAGCAACTCTATCATTAACTCCGAGCGTTTCTTGGAAATTACCAGTCTGGTAAGCGGCAACAGTTTCGCCTTCGTTTTTAAGAATCTCTATGACATCCGGCAAATAATACTCGCCTTGAGCATTATCATTGGACACCTGATCAATGGCCCGGAACAGCGCTTCATTATCAAAACAATACGTGCCGGTATTGATCTCAGTCACAAGACGTTCTTCTTCAGAGGCGTCCTTATGCTCAACGATTTTTTGAACCGCTCCGTTTTCGCCGCGAATAATACGGCCATATCCGGTTGGATCTTCTGCAACTGCAGTTAAAATCGTAGCTTTCGCTTCTCTTTGTGTATGTTCTTTCAGCATCTGTTCCATTGTCTCTGCTGTTAAAAGCGGCGTATCTCCGCAAATGACAATCGTGACGCCTTTTTTGTCAGCAAGAAATGGCTGTGCCTGTTTTACAGCATGAGCAGTGCCAAGCTGTTCTGCTTGAAGCGCGTACTCGCTTTTATCACCAAGCTGCTTTTTCACTTCTTCCGCACCATGTCCGACAATCGTGACAAGCTTTGATAAAGATAACTTTAAGGCTTCGTCCACGACGTGCTCTACCATAGGCTTCCCGCAAACTGGATGAAGGACTTTATAAAGCTTTGATTTCATTCTCGTTCCTTGTCCAGCTGCTAAAACAACTGCAAACCGCTTATCCATTTATTGGCCTCCAATATCCCTTTTATCCATAGAAAAATATATCCTAAATATCTTCTGATTTCAAGGAGACTTCATGAAGTGCAAGAATTTTCTATTGAGCACAATTAAGTTTGAAAAATCAGAATTAAAAAAGGACCGCCGTCAAAAGGCTTTTGTCAGCCCTTGCAGCAGTCCTTGCTTTTTTGGTTATTTTTTAAGAAGCGCCAGCTTCTTCGAATTCTAATGCTTCAGTGTCACCCAAACGATGATACTCATTTAACACGGCATCTTGAATCTTTCCTCGCGTGCTTGAATTAATAGGATGAGCAATATCGCGGAACTCTCCATCAGGGGTGCGTTTACTCGGCATCGCAACGAAAAGACCATTGTTTCCATCAATCACACGAATATCATGAACGACAAATTCGTGATCCAGCGTGATGGATGCAATCGCTCTCATGCGACCATCGGTATTCACGCGGCGTAATCTTACGTCAGTAACTTCCACAGTAGTTCACCACCTTTTCCCTATATAAAAGCATTAGTGTATCAATTCCACGATTTTTCCTGAAATCCTGCTCGTTTTCAAAATATTTTTTGAAAAAATAGGATATAGTTACACAATTAGGTCATAACGCTTTTACTCGGGGCATAAGGTAAATAAAAAAGTGATTCCGAGTTTACCCAGAATCACTTTTTCTTATTATTTTACCAAAGCGATAACTTCAATCTCGACCAGCGCGTCCTTAGGGAGTCTTGCCACTTCAACACAGGATCTCGCCGGTTTGTGTGTGTCAAAATACTGTCCGTACACTTCGTTTACTTCCGCAAACTGTTCCATATCAGCGATAAATACAGTTGCTTTTACAACTGTTTCAAAAGATGCGCCTGCTTCTTCCAGCACCGCTTTTAAGTTGCTGAATACTTGATGAGTCTGCTCCTTAATATCACCATTCACCATTTCGCCTGAAGGGGTCAAAGGGATTTGTCCTGAGCTGTAAAACATATTGTTTACGATAATCCCCTGTGAGTAAGGCCCAATTGCTGCTGGGGCATGTTTTGTGTGGACTGCTTTTGTCATGATTCCGTCTCTCCATTCTTTAAAAGATTGTCTTTAAAAAAACGCAGAAAATTGCCATTCTGAATTTCAATGGACTTCTCTTTCATGTTGATGGTTGAAAGAGTAAGAAGTGACATATATTCATCAACAAGACGTTCATCTACTCCCTCGGCTTCAACCAAGACGCCGATCCCCGCCACATTTGCGTTAAACTCATCCAACAGGTTAATCATACCATTAATTGTGCCGCCCGCTTTCATAAAGTCGTCAATAATGAGTACATTTGAACCCGTTTTCATACTTCTTTTTGCAAGTGACATTGTCTGAATGCGGTTTGAGGAGCCTGAGACGTAATTAATGCTCACTGTTGAGCCTTCTGTGACCTTGTTGTCTTTACGAACGATGACGACCGGCACATTCAGATAGCTCGCAGCTGCGTACGCCAAAGGGATGCCTTTCGTGGCAACGGTCATGACAACATCAATTTCACGGTCTGCAAACACAGAAGCAAACAGCTTCCCTACCTTGGAAAGTACAGATGGCTTTCCTATGATATCCGTTAAGTATACATAACCGCCCGGGAGGATACGCTCAGGATTTGCCAGCGACTGTCCAAGAGTCTGCACAAACTCTTCAGCTTCAGCCTGCTTCATTTTCGGAATATATTTGACGCCTCCGGCAGCTCCGGGAACAGTAAGCAAAGTACCAATCCCCTGCTGCTCAAAGGTTTGCTTAATAATTGTTAAATCTTCACTGATCGATGATTTTGCAGATTCATACCGCTCAGAAAAAAAGGTTAGCGGTATTAACTCGTGCGGATGGGTTAACAAGTAATTTGTTAAGTCCACCAATCTGCCGCTGCGACGAAACTTCATGAACTTACCCCCAAAATCCGAATATTTTAAGATCAATATAACTTAACATACGGATTTAATCAAGCGCGTTCTGTTCGCCGATCATTCTTACGGCATAAACCTGATCGCAGAAGCCTCTTAACCCGTTATAAATTCTTTGCACCTTCGATTCATACTGAACCAACCCAAACACCGTCGGGCCGCTCCCGCTCATTAATACGGCATCTGCGCCAAAGCGTTTCATCTGGTTTTTGATCATCGCGACTTCAGGATGCATATCAAGCGTAACAGATTCAAGCACATTGCCTAAACGGCTGCACATCTTTTGAAAACTCTTTTCCTCTATTGCCTCAATCATGCCATGAACATCAGGATGCTCTACATCATCCACCTTCAGCTGTCTGTACACTTCAGCAGTTGAAACACCGATTGTCGGCTTGGCTAAAATAACCCAGCAATGCGGAGGCGTACCGATATGTTTAATTTTCTCGCCGCGTCCTGTTGCAAGGGCAGTTCCGCCATAGACACAAAATGAAACGTCAGAGCCAATTTCCGCTCCAAGCTCAGCAAGCGTTTCTGCTGAAAGATTTAAATTCCACAGTCTGTTCAGCCCTCTGAGCGTCGCCGCAGCATCACTGCTTCCGCCGGCAAGACCGGCAGCCACCGGAATCGCCTTTGTGATCATGATGGAAACTCCCTTTTTCACGTTGTATCTGTCCTTGATCAGCTTGGCGGCCTGATAAGCTAAATTTCTTTGGTCATCTGGCACAAAACGGTTGTGGGAGGAAACTCTCACTTCATCCCCTGCCAGCTCCGTTAATTCAATCCGATCCGCTAAATCAATCGTCGTCATGATCATTTCGACTTCATGGTAGCCATCCGGGCGTTTTCGGGTGACATCAAGTGACAGATTGATCTTGGCTGGCGCTTTTTCTAAAATACGCATAGCTTTCACCTACTTCTCCATCTAAACATAAGTATGAACATTGTATCACATTTGAAGTTCAGGATGAACATATCCATATTGCAGCCCATTATGTATTTATATCTAACACAAAAAACCGGGGAACGGCATGTCCCCCGGGTCACATCTTTATCGGTTATTCTGATTCTGAGCCATTTGCTGTTCAGCGATTTCAATGGCGCGCTTTACCATGTTACCGGCATCGCGTGCCCGAATTTCGCCCCAGCCGCCATTTTTGACTGTGTCATAAAATCCAAGGTCTTTAGCCAGCTCATATTTAAATTCTTCTGACATAACTCCACGACGTCTGCCCAAACGAAACAACCCCTTTTTTAGAAGTGATAGCCATTCGTGCACGTCACGATAAAATGTGACCGTTTTTATCTTTTGTTTAATCAGAAGAAACTTACGTAAAAATTGCTGGAAACAAAAAAAGGCAAAACAAAAAGCAGTAAACAAAAGGTTCACTGCCCGTTAAAATGCCACTGAGCTTGCGGCGTCATCATTAAATGTCAGCTCAACAGTCTCAGTTAAAATATCAGCGTAACTGTATGAAACTCTTTCAAACGAGTTCTCGTCTTGATCTAGTTGTATCACAAAAACAGAAGGGTACGTCTCAGCTAAAATGCCCGAACGCTCAATCGTTTTTCGGCGGCCACCGTTTGCTTTTAACGTCAGCCTTTTACCTAAATTTCCATCAAGCGATCTTTTAATATCGGACAACGTCTTCGCCATTGCATCCACCTCACTACATTTATTGTACAACATGAGCCCAATTTTGTCAAATAAAATTTAAATTATATCAACGTTAATAAGACATTGTCAATAAAATTATTTTGACAAAATTCTATGATTCCTCAAATATTTTCCGCAAATTTCGGTAAATTATGTATCATTATGCAAAATAAAAAACCCGCATAGACCTCCTATGCAGGTTTTCATCTGTTAATTGGACTTATAAGGCATTCCAATTCTCAGTACTCCTCTTGTTTCAATACCTCCAAGCCCTTTCTCCCTTGTCAGCGTATTCCGAAGCACTTCCCATACATTAATTCGGTCCATAAACGGCGTAAAACTGATTTTCGCGACGATATAAACCGGATCAAGCGCATGTATGTTGACCCTTGATGGTGAACTCGCGAAATTCGCTCCCGCTTTTATGAGTGATTCAAAATGGGATTGGCAGGCCCCTGCAAAAATAACAAGCTGATCTAAGTGAGGGATCTTTTTTCGGGCGTTTTGAACCGTTTCAACAAAGTGCTTTGAATGTCTGTATGCGTTCAAATCATCAATGCCGCCCTTTTGCTTTGAGTACGCATCATGCCCTGTTATCACCAGAATGTCAGGTCGATATTTGTCGAGCAATTCTTCAATAGAAACAGACATTTTCTTTTCATGACAATGAATGCCGTAGACCGGCACTCCAATTTTTTTATAGACATTCAGGCATTTTTTCAGATACGCTTCATCGCCGTCCAGATGAAGCACCTTGCCCGGCATATGAAAATAATGCTCCTGATGCTGATATTGGCTCGTCGCATAGTACTCCTGCTTTTCTCTGAGCAGCTTATAATCCTGGCGGAGTAATTCGAGCGATTCGTTCATTCTGCTCTCCTCTTTCTTTTTCCGCATCATCTGCTCATCTTTTTTCACTGCTACCAGATCAGAAAAATCAGAATCAGCAATCAGCCTGACTTCATCACCATGTAAAATGGCAATTGAATTACCTTTGCTTGTTTGCTCTATTCCTATAATGCGAAACAAAATATCCATTTGATAGGATTTTCTGACTACCATATCCCCTATTTGAAATTGCACGTTCCTCACTCCACACATAGACTAAGCCTCATCATGAAAGAGAAAGAGCCTTGAGAAAGCGCCTTTTTTCGCTGAGTCCAAGTTTTCTTCTCATTGAATGAAAGGTCCTTCTCTAGCCTATGTAGCGGCAGTCTATGTGGTGCGCAAAACAAAAAGCCCTTTTAGAAAAGGGCTTTCCTATTGTTGAAAAAACGCTAAAGTGGTTGCGGCTTAGCGTTTTTTCGTCCTTTCAGCGTGATTGAAAACCCTTGAAGTCTAGGAAAGGCGAGCATCGGAGCGCAGCGAATGTTATAATTCGTGAGCACTGAAGCGCAGCCTTGACAACGAATGCGAGGGTTTGTCGATACGGCTGAAGGCCCTTTTAGAAAAGGGCTTTATACAATCCATTAGACAGCGCTGCAAACTCCTCAATAGACAGGGATTCACCTCGGCGCTTGCCATCAATATTTGTTTCTTCGAGCACTTGCTCAATCTTTGATTTTTGTGCTTTTCCTTCAGGGAGATTGTTAACTAAGTTATTGAGCAGCGTTTTACGGCGCTGAGCAAAGCTTGCCTTGATTAACTGAAAGAAAAAGGCTTCGTTTTCCACATCGACTGCCGGACCATCGCGAAGAATCAGACGAATGACTGCGGAATCTACATTAGGCTGAGGAACAAACACGGTTTTCGGAACGATCATTACCGTTTTGGCTTCTGTATAAAATTGCACCGCGATTGAAAGTGAACCGTATTCCTTAGATGAAGGGTCTGCCGCCATGCGCTCTGCCACTTCTTTTTGCAGCATGACCACAATCCCTTTCAGCGGAAGATGCTCTTCAAGCAATTTCATGATAATCGGTGTTGTCACGTAGTAAGGAAGGTTGGCCACAACCATGATCTCCTCACAGTCTTGAAATTGTTCTTCAATAACGGATTTGACATCAGCCTTTAATACATCCTGATGAATGACAGTGACATTGTCATAAGGAGACAGCGTATCCTTCAGGATCGGTAATAATCGCTGGTCGATCTCAAAGGCCACGACCTTTTTCGCCCGCTTGGCAAGCTGCTCGGTCAAAGCCCCGATTCCCGGGCCGATTTCAATGACACCTGTTTTCTCGGTCACTTCCGCGTGATCGACAATTCTGTCTAAGATGTTCGTATCAATTAAGAAATTCTGTCCTAAGCTCTTTTTAAAAGAAAAACCGTATTTCTTCAGTATCTCTTTCGTTCTAATTGGTGTCGCAATATCTTTATTCATTCTGTTCCTCCCGCATAACGGTATCAAGCGCACTCATAAAATCACCTTTTTTTATCTGAAACATTTGCAGCCGTTTTTGAAGCTGTTTTCCATTTGTATAGCCGATTTTCAATAGATCACCCAGCCGTTCGCGGCGGCGTTTGGCCGCAGATCCGCCAATCAGTCCGGCTTGAATCAGATCCTCAGCCGAAATGTTACTAGGCTGCGCTTCCATCTCTTCGTGCACGTTTTCTAAACATGCCCTAATGCTTTCAATCGATGCGTGCTCCACACCAATTCCCCGCTTGTTTTTAGGTTTGGCAAGATGCTTTGGCAAAAATGCATGCTTACAGCCTGGTACAGCCTCTGAAATGATTTTGCGGATCTTCTCTCCCGGGAAGTCCGGATCAGTTAAAATAATGACGCCTCTGGTCTTCTGAGCCAAACGAATTTGGTCAATCACACGATCATCAATAGCGGAACCATTTGTTTCAATCGTGTCTGCATCTACAGCCAATTTGATGCGGGCCGTATCGTCACGCCCCTCGACCACAATGATCTCTTTAATTTTCATTATTTCCTCCAAGACAAAATAAAAACTTTTGTATATTTATGAAACTTTTTCTTATGTCGAGCGTCTAATAAGCAGAAAATACACTTTGTCTATTATAACGAAAAAAACAGAGGGCGCAAAACCCTCTGAATACATAAGTATATATTAATTTAAGATTTTAATTTTGACTGTTTTATTTCCCCATCGGTACGCCGATGATTTCTCCGGGAAAAAGACGTCTATTTTGTTCCCTTTAATCGCTGAACCAGTATCTGCCGCAATCGCATATCCATAGCCTTCAACGTGGACCTTGGAACCTAGCGGAATGACATTTGGATCTACAGCGATAACTTTCGCATTCGGATTATTTTTCAAATTAACGCCTGTGGCTGTATGTCCTGAACATCCGCTGCAGCTTGCTGTATAAGCTGTGGATGCTACAGTCATGGCTTTGCCTGTTGATTCATTGCTACGGGACACAACTGTTTTTGAATCACCGGAAGCACTGACCTTTTCGATATTTGGACTTGATTGCTTTGTGCCGACAGCAATCACCTTATCTTTGCTTTGTTCAGCGGTTTCTTCTTTTACAAGCTCTCTGGACACTTCTTTGCCGTTTTCTTTAATGACCTCGAAATGTTTTTTAAGCTTGCCTTCTTTTCCTTTTTGGACGACCTTTTCTTCCCCTTTTTCAAGAGAAGCGTCTTCTTGTTTTTTCACATCGAACGCGATTTTCTCTTCAACTACATCGGTGACCTTTTCGATACGAGTAATTGTAATATCAGCCTTTCCTTTCGTCAGCTTTGCATCTAACGCAGGCTTGATTTTATCTTCGTCTTTTATGTTCATCTTTTGCTGTTTTAAAAAGTCAGCGACCGTAGTCGAAGTCGTCCAGATCTTCTTCGGTTTTCCTCCATCATTCACAGTCACCCGGAATGCGGGTTCGATGTTAATCTTCATGTCTTTCGAAATATCTGTATCTATTGCGGGATCAATTTGATCGTGTTCTTTCACATCAACATCTTGTTCGTCCAGTAATGCACCGACCGTTTTTGCTGTTGACCATAATGTCTTTTCTTCCCCGTTTATTGTAAGCTTCACAGGTTTTGCAGCCTTATACACAACGTCCATATCTGCTGTTATCTCTGTCTGTTTAGCAGGTGTGACCTTATCTTCGTCTCTTGTCTCTATATCAAGCGTCTCCAAAAGATCACCGACTGTTTTTGCGTGTGTGCGTATATGTTTCTTTTCGCCATTGATAGAAACTGAGACTGATTGTTTCGTCAGCTCATGAGCCGCGTACGCAGTCCCGCTTCCTGCCAAAAGCAAACAAGCAGCAACCAGAATGACTTTGCTTTTGCTAAGCTTTACGGAAAACAGCTTTTTCATTTTTTGTATGATGAAAAACGCCTCCTTCTCCTCGGAGAGATTATATAGAGTATCTAAAAGGCTGTCAACCCTCCCTTCTCTTTCTCCCAAAAGCTCAGTGTCTTCTTCATTATCCTGAAATACACCGAGAAACGGAAGAGAGACTTGTCGACAAACCTATCCTATGAGGAGAAGAAAGCATGTAGAACTTTTATAGAAAAACGCTGTAAGAGACAAGCTCTTACAAAACCCGCTAGCGTTTTTTGTCAGTTTATACGGAAAAGTCTTTTGGCATTTTCAGTCGTGATTGACGCAATCTCTTCAAAGGTCATTTCTTTTAATTCGGCGATTTGCTCCGCCACATATTTCACATAGCTTGGTTCATTTCTTTTGCCGCGGAAAGGGTGAGGTGTGAGAAACGGGCAGTCCGTTTCAATCAGCAAACGGTCATTCGGTATTTCCTTTACAACTTCCTTTGGCTTCTTCGCATTTTTGAATGTCACCGGTCCCCCAAATGATAAATAAAAATTCATTTTCATGCATTCTCTTGCGACTTCGGCGCTTCCTGTAAAGCAGTGCATGATGCCGCCCACAGCTTCCGCGCCTTCCTCTTTCAAAATCGTCACAACATCCTCCGTTGCGTCACGGTTATGAATGATAATGGGCAGATTGACCTCTTTTGCTAAGGCGATTTGTTTTCTGAACACCTCTTTTTGAACATCTTTAGGTGATTTATCCCAATGATAATCCAGTCCCATTTCCCCTATCGCTACCACTTTTTCATGAGCAGAAAGCTCTTTAATCCAGGCTAAATCTTCATCTGTCATATCAATCGCGTCAACAGGGTGCCAGCCGATGGCTGCATAAATAAAATCATATTCCTCAATCATTTCCATCGCACGGGTAATGGTCGGACGGTCAAAGCCAACTACAACAATCCGTTCTACTTTTTCAGCTTTTGCACGTTCTATCACCTCTTCAAGATCTGTATCATATTGTTCTGCATTTAAATGTGCGTGTGTATCAAACAACATCAGTAAAAAACTCCTTTCTTGTCGAAACACAAAAGGTGTTCGACGAATTGTTACACGTGAAACACCTTTTGTTTGTCATTATTTAATTCTTGTGCCTTTCGGTAACGACTGATCGATAGACACGACTTTTAGTACGCCGTCTGCTTCGCCTGCAAGGATCATACCTTGAGAAAGCTCGCCCCTCAGCTTAACCGGTTTTAGATTTGTTACACATACGAGTTTTTTTCCAACAAGCTCTTCAGGTGTATAATGCTTCGCAATGCCTGATACAACTTGGCGTTTTTCAAAACCAAGATCCAGCTGCAGCTTCAATAAACGGTCTGCTTTTTTCACTGGCTCTGCTTTGATGACCTCTGCGACGCGAAGTTCTACATCCATGAATTGATCAATCGTAATTTCAGGTAAACGATCAACCTCTTGCGGTTCTTCTTCTTTTGTTTCTTCTTTCACTGGCGCTGAGCCCTGCATCTTCCCTTTGATATAAGCAATTTCTTCTTCTGCCTCCAAGCGAGGGAATAACGGCTCGCCTTTTTGTACTTTTGTATCTTTCAGCTGACCGAAAGCTGTAATGCTGTCCCATGCTTTTAACGCTTCATTAGTAATGCCCAGCTGCTCAAACATTTTTTCTGGTGTCTTTGTTAAGAACGGCTGAAGCAACACGGCTGAAATACGCAATGATTCCGCCAGGTGATACATAACGGATTGCAGTTCTTCTTCTTTTGCCGGATCCTTCGCAAGCACCCATGGAGCTGTCTCATCAATGTATTTATTGGTACGGCTGATGAGCTGCCATAGTGTTGAAAGAGCCACTGAGAACTCCATGTGTTCCATTGCTTTCTCGTAGGCCTTCACTGTTTCTTCAGCAACTGAAGTGAGCGCCTGGTCAAATTCCGTTACGGCGCCTTTGTAAGAACCGATTTGTCCGTCAAAATACTTATTGATCATCGCAACCGTACGATTCAATAGGTTTCCTAAATCATTCGCTAAATCATAGTTAATCCGTTCAACAAAACCTTCCGGCGTGAATACACCGTCAGATCCGAATGGCACTTCGCGAAGCAGGTAATAACGAAGTTCGTCTAAACCATAGCGCTCAATTAATGTAACCGGATCTACAACGTTCCCTTTTGATTTCGACATTTTTCCGTCTTTCATCAAAAGCCATCCATGAGCGAATACTTGCTTCGGCAGAGGCAGATCCAGAGCCATCAGCATAATTGGCCAATAAATCGTATGGAATCGCACAATCTCTTTACCGACTAAATGAACATCAGCAGGCCAATATTTTTGATAAAGCTCATCATTTTCTGTATCATAACCGAGTGCTGTTAAATAGTTAAATAGTGCGTCGATCCAAACATATACAACATGCTTTGGATTTTCCGGCACCTTCACGCCCCAGTCAAACGTGGTCCGTGATACAGCCAAATCCTCAAGCCCAGGCTTGATAAAGTTGTTAATCATTTCGTTTTTGCGTGATTCCGGCTGAATGAATGTCGGGTTTTCTTCATAGTATTTCAGAAGACGGTCAGCGTATTTCCCCATACGGAAGAAGTAAGATTCCTCTTTAATCAATTCAACTGGGTGTCCGCTGTCAGGGCTTTTTCCGCCGATAACCTCACCCTTTTCATTCCGCTCGATATCAACCAGCTGCGTTTCCGTGTAGAACGTTTCATCCGGAATACTGTACCAGCCTTCATATTCATCAAGATAGATGTCCCCGTTATCAAGAAGCTTTTGAAACACTTTTTCAATGACAACTTTATGTCGTTTTTCTGTCGTGCGGATAAAATCGTCGTTTGAGATTTCAAGCTGCTTCCACAGTTTCTGAATATCTGCCGCTGCACGATCCACGTACTCCTGAGGTGTAATGTTTTCATGCTCAGCTTTTTGCTGGATCTTTTGTCCATGCTCGTCCGTTCCCGTTAAATAGCGAACATCAAACCCTTTTAATCGTTTGTAGCGCGCCATTGCATCTCCCGCGACTGTGGTATATGCATGGCCAATATGTAATTTTCCGCTCGGATAATAAATCGGTGTTGTAATATAAAATGTATTGTTTTCTTGCGGCATCTTGAAACCTCCTAATCAGAATGTCAAAAAGCTCCCGCCCAAAGGACGAGAGCGGCGATAAGTGCAAAATCATATATGACTATTATTTAGAATTCTCCTTTATCTATGATACCATCTTAGCCTTTAAGATCAAGAATATATACGTATGCCCTGAAAAAGAATAATTAAAATTAAAAATCTTTAATGAAAATAAAAAAAGTCTGTTCGTGTCGAATTTTGTCGTATATAATCAAATGAAATAAAAAACCTTGGTTCGAAAGTCTTGATTTAAAAGGAAATTTAGTAGGATAATAGCTATATTAAAAATTTATAAAATGCTGTTATTCCGGTAATTTTCGAGGCATTACTGACTATTAGAACTAATTCTTACAATCAATAGTAAACAAAAGGATTGACGATTATTGGAAACCTTGTTATGCTATGAAGGTAAGGATTTTGTCGAATAATGACGAAGAAAAATATAATGTAAACAAATAATTATCTCTCGGGAGGAGAATATTTATGAAATCTACTGGTATTGTACGTAAAGTTGATGAATTAGGACGTGTAGTTATTCCTATCGAACTGCGTCGTACTCTTGGAATCGCAGAAAAAGACGCTCTTGAAATTTATGTTGATGATGAAAAAATCATCCTTAAAAAATATAAACCAAACATGACTTGCCAAGTAACTGGTGAAGTTTCTGATGATAACCTTAAACTTGCAGGCGGTAAATTGGTTCTTAGTAAAGAAGGCGCTGAGCAAATCATCAGCGAAATCCAAAACCAGCTTCAAAACCTTAAATAATCATTTCCTGTACAAAAAACGTTCTTGTTATGACACAAGAACGTTTTTTTTATTGCTGAATATGGTAGGCATCGTATACTTCACGCTTTGGAACATTGCGATCAACCGCTGCTTTTTTAATAGCTTCCTTAGATGTAGCGCCTTTCGAGATGTAATGCTCGACATGTTCTTTCGCCGTGAGGGCTTCCCACCATTGTGTCTCTTCATCTGAGTCTTCATGTTTACTTCCTTCTACGACGAGGCAAAACTCACCGCGTATCTGATCCTCATTTGCCCATTCAATGACCTCGGGTATCGTGCCTCTGATGAACTCTTCATATTTCTTAGTCAGTTCGCGCGTTACCGCGATTTCCCGATCTCCTAATATCTCCGCCATCGCCGACAAGGTTTCCTTCAATCTGTGAGGCGCTTCATAAAAGATGATCGTTTCCCGCCTTTTTTTAAGACTTTCAAGCTCCTTTTTCTTTTCTTTCTTCTGCCTGTTGAGAAAACCGTAAAAGAAGAAAGGCTGAGGTACAATCCCTGAAGCGATTAAGGCTGTTAATGCGGCATTTGCTCCTGGCAGCGGAACAACATAACCGCCAATTTCCGTAAAATCCTTCACGATTTCCGCACCCGGATCAGATATCGTCGGCAGCCCGGCATCACTGACAAGAGCAATGTTTTTTCCCGATTTCAGCCATTCAATGATTTTGTGACCGCTGCTTTCTTTATTATGTTCGTGATAGCTAACGAGTGGTGTTTCAATTTCGTATACATGACAAAGCTTTTTCGTTTGTCTCGTATCTTCCGCAGCGATCGCATCCACTGATTTCAGCGTATCAATCGCCCGAAATGTCATATCCTCTAAATTTCCGATTGGGGTTGGGACCAAATAAAGAGTCCCCATGTCCGACTTTCCATTAAAACTCATTTGGCGCCTTAACATATACAGCCTCCTCGCTGTTCCGCTTTTCTTCTATATAAAGCTCTTTTTTCTTTCGAGTCAGTTTTTTGAAATAATATTCCGCCTGCATGGCTTCCCGTTTCGTTGTGAAGGCTTCGGCAAAAATCAATTCAACCGGACGTCTTACTTTTGTATACTTTGCGCCCTTTCCATCATTGTGTGTTTTTACCCGTTTCTGCAAATCGTTGGTATACCCGGCATACCAGCTATTATCCTTACATTTCACGACGTAGAAGAAATGGTTATTTGTCTCCATATAAAATGGTCCTGATTTCTTTCGTATATTCATTTTGTTCGTCATAAACGAACAGAGGAGGAAGGATTTTTAAATCCGGCCGGCCGCCTTTAATCCCTTCAACCAAAATGGTATTAGCTTCTTTCCCTTGCTTCGGATAGACAAATTGCACACGCTTCGGTTCGATTTGATAAGCCTTCATCAATTCAAAAATCTCCAAAAGCCGGCCCGGCCGGTGAACAAGGGCTGCTTTTCCTCCTTGCTTAAGCAGCTTGCTGCTGACTGAAATGACATCCTCCAGTGTGCAGTGAATTTCATGTCTTGCAATCCTGAGGTGCTCATTCATGTTTTGTTCAGTTTGTTTCGGCGTTTTAAAATACGGAGGATTGCAGGTGACAACATCATATCGATTATGTCCCAGCTTCTCCGGCATGTTTTTCAAATCATCGTGTATGATCTGAATCTGATCCTGCAGCTTATTATACTCGACACTGCGAACAGCCATATCCTTCAGCCGTTCTTGAATTTCAACTCCAAGAATGTCTGCTTTTGATCTTGTACTGAGCAGCAGCGGCACAATGCCATTGCCTGTGCACAAATCAACGATGTTTCCTTTTTGAATCGGAACGTAGGCAAATTTGGACAGAAGCACAGCGTCCAATGAAAAAGCAAAAACTGTTGGACTTTGTATGATTTTCATATCCTCTGCCAGCAAATAATCTAATCTTTCATCATCACGTAATGAAACCATTTTCTTATCCTTTCAGTACCTTTGAAAAAGGCTTCCGTCTTATGCGGAAGCCTTTTCCTTATTTTTTATTTAAGAACGACAGACAGAACAGACAATCTTCTTTTCGAACGCTTCCATAGTGGACATTGCAAATATGAAATCCTTCTTGATACAGACGTGCCAGATTATCATACCCTTCCCCTATATCAGTTTGTTCTGTCTTCTGCGTTTTTGATTCTTTTTTATCAGCTTTGAACTTTTCTATCTGCTGCGTCGTATCGTCCAGCCGTTTTCGCAAATGCTTATTTTCAAGCTGTAAATGATGATTTTCCTCAATCATCTCACCGATATGCTGCTTCAAATCCCCCAGCTGCCGGTACAGTGAGCCAATTTGTTCTTCTAAGTTAATGACTGTATCAAATAACTCTTTTTTATCCAAGGTTCCACACCTCGTTAATCTGTGGTTTGTGCGGATACGACGCCCTCTTCCAAGAGCTCTTCCCAAGTATATTCTATCACTTTTTCACGGTTTATCAGTTCCACCTGAAGCACCCGTTCCAGAATATTAAGTCCGACGACCTTTGCAGGGCCGTTTGCTGTCGTAATCATTTCTCCTATATCCGGGAGCTGTTCTTTTGCCGTCTCATATTCATCGTTCTCATATTTTAGACAGCACATCAAACGTCCGCAAAGACCTGAAATCTTCGTAGGATTTAAAGACAAGTTCTGATCCTTGGCCATTTTAATGGAAACGGGTTCAAAATCTCCAAGGAACGTTGAACAGCAAAGCATTCTTCCGCACGGGCCGATTCCTCCGAGCATCTTCGCTTCATCCCTCACTCCGATTTGGCGCAGCTCAATTCTTGTTTTAAAGATAGAAGCCAAATCCTTCACAAGCTCTCTAAAGTCTACTCGGCCGTCAGCAGTGAAGTAAAAAATGACTTTATTGCGGTCAAACGTAAATTCAACATCGACCAGCTTCATATCTAAGCCATGTTCAGCCACTTTCTTTTGGCAGATGGAAAATGCTGATAAAGCTTCCTGTTTGTTTTCTTCTACGATGAGAAGATCGCGCTCGTCAGCCACGCGTATCACTTTTCTAAGGGGCAGCACCACATCATGCTCATCCACCTGTTTATTTGCAATCACAACCTGGCCGTACTCCACGCCTCTGACAGTTTCCACGATTACACAGCTGTCATGTTCTATATGAAATCCATTCGGATCAAAATAATATATTTTACCCGCTTTCTTAAAGCGGACACCAATTACATTGTACAAGCTTATCCCTCCTGCAACATTAACACCAAGTGCTCCATTAATCCTTGTACATTCACATTGGAATGAAGCCGTTTCTTTGCTTCTAAAACAGCAAGTATCTGATTCGTAACGCTTTGTTGTGTTGATTGTAGCGCATGCTGTTTTATTGATTGGAATAAGTCTTGATAAATCAATTTATCTTCATTTCCTATTTGGATGGACAACACATCGCGATATATCAATAAGAGCATATCAAGACCCATTTCTTGATGGGTTTTTTCTTTGAAAAAGGGCATCCATTGATCTTGAATAAAGAAAAAAGCATGTCCTTTCCGCTGGTGTAGGACTTCATACAATTTTATCACTTTCGCTCTAGACTCTGCAAACTCATCATTTCGACTTAATTCGACTGCTTCTGCTACATTGTTGGTCATGTTCGCCAGAAGCCTTGCCATATGAGGCGAAACATCCTGTTCGATCAGTCTGTCTTCAATTGCTTTCGGCTGCAAAGGTTGAAAAGGAAGGGTTTGGCACCTTGAAATGATGGTGTCCAATAACCTTTGGGGCTGCTCAGTGATGAGGATAGCCATTGTGTCCTTATTCGGTTCTTCTAAAAATTTCAGCAGGCTGTTCGCTGCATTTGCTGTCATTTGATCTGCGTGCGAAATAATATAAAGCTTTTTATGCGATTCAAGCCCTGTCTTAGAAAACTCCTCTTGAAGCGCCTGTATTTGCGCCTTTTTGATCGATAAACCGTCAGGCTGGACAAGATGGAGATCAGGATGGTTCCCTGATTCTATCCGCTTACAGTTTCGGCAGCTCTCACAAGGCTCCGTGCCGTCCTCCAGACAAAAAAAGCTTTTCGCAAGAAGCAGTGCGGCATCAAGCTTGCCTGTTCCTTTTTTCCCCTCAAACAAATAAGCGTGTGATAGTCTGTCTTTCTCAATACTATTATATAAAAGCTTCATCACTCTGGGCTGAAGCTCAGTCATTTCCTTCCAGGATATTGCCATTGTATCACTCTCTATGTGTAAAGGTTAATCAATAAACCTTTTATTTCGCCAATACGCTCCAGCAAATCAATTGCCGGTTTTTCCTGATCCATCATCTCTTCCGTAAGCTGCAGCAATTTGTCATCTATTTCTTTCACAAGACCAAGTGTTCGGCTGTTGCCATACAGGTCAAAGCTTTGCGATGTTTCATGTGAAAGACCGCTGTCTACAGCTTCTTTGACAAAACGCTTCACAAGTCCTTTAAATCTCGCTAGATCTTTAAAATTCCGGGACTTCGTCAGTCTTTTTCCAAACGCCTCTATATCTGATAGCAGTCTGGTGAGCTGATCAAATTTCAATTTGCTGCTTTGGTTTTCCATTGATGTTTTAAACGAAGCTGTGATCTCAGATGTTTTCACAGAAGGAAGCTGCTTATTATCTATAAATGTACGTATATCTTTATTAATTTTCACAGTTTCAAATCCTTAAAATTGATGAAATTCATCGACTGGAAGGACAAATACTGTCGCTCCGCCAACTTCAACTTCGACTGGATAAGGGACATATGAATCAGCATTTCCGCCCATTGGAGATACAGGGGCAATCATCTGATCACGCTTCTGTCCGTTTTCTTTGATGAGACTAAGTGCTTTATTGACGCGTATATCCTCGACACCAATTATAAACGTTGTATTGCCTGATTTAAGAAATCCTCCCGTCGTCGCAAGCTTTGTGACTCTAAAATTGTGATCTGTTAAAGTTTTCAAAAGTCGGTTGCTGTCCTGATCTTGTACAACTGCCACTATTAATTTCATCTGTGAAGGCCTCCTTTAGATTGGAAACAACAATGATCTCATTTACATTATTATATCAACTATTGGGAAACAGGTCACAATTGAATTTTTTTTAACGCTTCATTGATAACCTTTAGAACGTCCTGAACGACGAGGTCTTTGGATTGGCTGGCATCAATTGGATGAAATCTTTTCGGGAATCGCTTCATCAGCTCTTGATAACCTTCCTGCACCTTTGAATGGAAGCTTAATTTTTCTAAATCAAGCCGGTTTTTCTCCCGTGAGCCGTTTGCATGAATCCGTTTCAGCCCTTCTTTCGGATCAATTGAAAAATAAACCGTTACATGGGGCATCATATCTCCGATGGCAAATTCATTAATTGACAGAACCTCATCAATTCCAAGTCCTCTTGCATACCCTTGGTAGGCGAGCGAACTGTCTATGAACCTATCGCAAAGAACCACATGCCCCTGCTCTAAGGCTGGTTTTACTTTTTCAATTAAATGCTGGCGCCGTGCAGCCGCATATAAGAGAGCTTCTGTTTTTGGGTCCATTAATGTATTCTTCTCATTCAGAATGACCTCTCGAATTTGTTCCGCAATATCGATGCCGCCTGGCTCTCGGGTTGCCGTAACCTGAAGGCCTTCTGCTGTCAGTATGTTTTTGATTTCCTGCAGAACAGTCGTTTTTCCTGCACCTTCAGGACCTTCGAATGTAATAAATAAACCGTTCATGATTTCTCCTCTTCTATATAAACAAGTAGTTGTTTCTCTTTAATTTTCATATTCCCTTGAACATGCGTTTTCATGCTGATCAAGCGGCTGAGCTTTTCCACACTTTCCTTCGTTATTCTTTCTCCCGCCATAACCATCGGGATACCCGGAGGATAAGGAATGATATCCTCTGCGTTCAGCCGGCCCGCTGCTTCATTAAAGTCTACATACTCTTTCTTGAATGTATGTAAGACCTTTTTTTGATAAGGCAATACAGTAACAGGCTGCGCTCCCCATTCTGCAGAAACAAACATCTGATCGGGAGGCGTTTTTTCAATCTCTTCATCAATGCTTTTCATGGTTTCAGCGTTTATTCTGCGTGCTCCTCCCAATGGAAGAACGAGCAGTACTTGATTTTCATCAGCAAGCTCAGTGAATATATTGGCGCGCTCTAATATGTTTTGCAGCGTGTACCCAGAATGGCCGCGTTTTGAACGAATGGTGAGCTTCAGCGGATCCGTTGTCATCCGTGGGTCGGCCGGTTTGACAGCTTCTGCATTTGTAAGTGAATCAAACGTTTGTTTAAGTGATTGTATTCGCTGCATAATGTCAGGAAGCTTCTGTTCTTCTATAATACGCTGCACATAAGCACGAGCAATGTCTAACGAAGCCATAATCGGATAGGACGGGCTGCTGCTTTGTAATCGTTTTAGATAATCTGCAACCCGATCCCGGTTAACTCTGCAGCCTTTGCCAATGTGCAAATATGAACCCATCGTCATGGCAGGCAGCGTTTTGTGGGCCGACTGCACAACAATATCTGCACCCATTTTTAAAGCTGAGACTGGAAAAGGCTCTTCCAAAACAAAATGTGCACCATGTGCTTCATCCACCAAAACAGGAATCCCGTAATGATGTGCCTCTGAAATGATTTCGGTCAAATCAGCACTATGCCCGTAATAAGTCGGATTGGTCAGCACCAAGCCTTTTGCATGTGGATATGCCGCCAAAGCTTCTTTAATGGTATCAAGCGGGACGTGCGTAGGCACATGCATCGCTTTATCAATGTCAGGTGCGAGATAAACCGGCTCTGCGCCAGCCAAATCAACAGCATGAAATACAGATTTATGACAGTTTCTTTGAACCAAAATTGGACCACCCGGTTCACAAACAGATAAAATCATTGCTAAGTTTCCGACAGTCGTTCCATTCACCAGAAAAAAACTTTCCGCCGATCCATATAATTGACTGACAAGCTCTTGAGCTTCCTTAATCACCCCAGAAGGATGATGGAGATCGTCCAGTCCTGACAGTTCAGTTACATCAATGGTGAGAAGCGGATCGAATATTGACTTAGCGTCATCAAAAAAGACATCTCCATTGTGATGTCCCGGAACATGAAATGAATGAGAATTTCTTCTTGCATGTTGAATCAATGCTTTATATAAAGGTGTGTTCATGAAAACAATCCTTTGAATGTGTCTTCTTACACTTTATTATATCGTGCCTCCGTCAGAACTTAAAGCTAGACTTCCTGGTAACTACCTTTCCTTTATGGTAAGCAGCTTTTGTTTCAGATCGCCTTCCATCATCACGAGCTCTTCTTCTGCCTGGCGGCGTTTCATTCGACCCTCTTCTTGTATGGTCAATGTTTCTTCCAGCGTACTGATTAAGCTTTCCTGTACCTTCTTTAACGTATCGATATCAACAAGACCTCGTTCATTTGCCCGCACGGTTTCAATTGTATTGGTTTTCAAAAGCTCCGCATTCTTCAACAAAAGCTCGTTTGTTGTATCAGTTACTTTTTGTTGGGCGTCCACTGCATTGCGCTGCCTTAAAAGTGTCAGCGCAATCGCTACTTGGTTTTTCCAAAGCGGAATCGCAGTCACAATGGAGGACTGGATTTTTTCAGCTAACGTCTGGTTTGTATTCTGAATCAATCTGATTTGCGGAGCGCTTTGGATTGTAATTTGCCTGCTCAGCAGCAAATCATGCACCCGTTTATCTAACCGGTCAGCAAACTGAAGCAGATCATTTACTTCTTGAACGGCCATTTGGTTGTGCTCACTTGATTCGGCCTGTTGCTTCAGTTCAGGAATCGTTTTTGTTTCTAATTCCTCAAGCTTCAGTTCCCCTGCGGCAATATAAACATTCAGCGCTGCGAAATACTCTTTGTTTTTTTCATATAGCTGCTCTAACAGTTTATTGTCACTGATTAAAGCATTTTTAGAATGCTCCAGCTTCAAGCTGATTCTGTCTATCTGCACGCTGGTCTTTTGATATTTAGACAGAACCTCCTGAAGAGAATTCGATACTCTTCCAAACATGCGTGCCAAAAAACCCTTTTTCTTGGACTGGAGATCCTCAGGATTTACTTGCTCCAGCTTTTTCATCAGCTCTCCAAGTATTTCACCAATCTCTCCGACATCCTTCTTTTGAACATGATCAATCATGGTATGAGAAAAATCCAGCAATTTTGATTGAGCCTGTGAACCGTATAAAACAATGCTCTGCATATTTTTATGGTCGATCTGTCCAGCGAGCTGAATTGCCTTTTCTTTGTTTTCTTTAGGAAGGACATCAACAAGGCGTACTTGCTGCTGTCTTGCTTTTACGGCCTCCGCCTCGGATATCTCTATATCACCGAAAGGGTCCGCCAATAATTCATCTATATGAAGGCCGCTTTGATCTCTGCTCATCGCTCTTACCCTCTTCCATTATTTCTTTAATGAATGCTTTGCTGCATCTAATTCAAATTGAAGATCAACAATTTCATCACCCATTAATTGAGTTAAATCCTCCTCTAAACGCTTGGTCAATTCAGCAAGTGTGATACGCGCCTCACTCAACGACATCGACAGTTCTTTGCTTTTTTTCGGGTGAGATGATAGAAAGGCATACTTCTCTGTCAGTTCAACAACCGAATCAAGGGTTTGATAAAAAAAGCGCTCAGCCTGGTAAAACCGTTTCGGCTCTTTTTTTGTGAGAACATAAATCCTTCTGACAAGTCTCAGCATTTCAGCATTTTGTTTAAACATTTGAATGCTTTTTGCCTGAAATAACGCTTTCCGAAGGCGTATGATTTTCCGCCTTGATTCCTCGAGATTTTTCTTAATGTAGGCATATTCTCTGCCTGTCAGTCCATGCCTTTTAAGAAATAACCGTCTCGCATTCCAGATGCCAGCTGTATATACGACTATCCCAGAAGCAAGCCCATAAACAAAAGATAAAAAAAGCGACTGGTTCAAACCGAAAAAGCTCAATATCCCTATAAAGACAAAAGTCGCACTGCTTGTTAAACTCCATATCAAAAAGTGAAGAAACCTCTGCATGAGATAATCGACTCCTGTGTATATACTCAGTTTTAATATTATTATCTACTACGTTCAGTCCCTAAACAAGTTTCATCTTCTTTTTGTTAACCCCTTCACGATGAAAGAATACAAAAAAAGACCTTTTCAGGTCTAAGAATATAATGGCGGTGTATGAATGCTCTTTAGTTTTTTCACGTAATAGGCATAGTCAGGATCGGCAGTTGATGTAGAAATTACTTTTCTCTCACAATCTAAGCATATGAATTTCGTATAAAGATGAATACCCCTATTCTTCTCTTGATCACATATCACACATGTATAATTAGGTTTAACAGTTTCGTCCATCATCCCCACCTCCGTACAATTAGCCTTCCCTGAAACTTGATATTGTATACACTATTTAGATCCTTTTGAAACTTGGAATCAGTATATGGGCTATATAAGCTGTCGGTGTTTGTATTTGTTTGATTTTACTGATCTAGAATAAACAAAAAACCCAGCTCAATGAGCTGGGTTTTACCTTGCTTGGCGGCGTCCTA
>NZ_CP048852.1:0-32500 GCF_012225885.1 Bacillus tequilensis | reverse complement strand
TCTTCTGCTTAACCTTGCACGGGATCGTAACTCGCCGGTTCATTCTACAAAAGGCACGCCATCACCCATTAACGGGCTCTGACTACTTGTAGGCACACGGTTTCAGGATCTCTTTCACTCCCCTTCCGGGGTGCTTTTCACCTTTCCCTCACGGTACTGGTTCACTATCGGTCACTAGGGAGTATTTAGCCTTGGGAGATGGTCCTCCCGGATTCCGACGGAATTTCACGTGTTCCGCCGTACTCAGGATCCACTCAGGAGAGAACGAAGTTTTGACTACAGGGCTGTTACCTTCTATGGCGGGCCTTTCCAGACCTCTTCATCTACCTCGTTCTTTTGTAACTCCGTACAGAGTGTCCTACAACCCCAAGAGGCAAGCCTCTTGGTTTGGGCTGATCCCGTTTCGCTCGCCGCTACTCAGGGAATCGCATTTGCTTTCTCTTCCTCCGGGTACTTAGATGTTTCAGTTCCCCGGGTCTGCCTTCTCATATCCTATGTATTCAGATATGGATACCACTCCATTACGAGTGGTGGGTTTCCCCATTCGGAAATCTCCGGATCAAAGCTTGCTTACAGCTCCCCGAAGCATATCGGTGTTCGTCCCGTCCTTCATCGGCTCCTAGTGCCAAGGCATCCACCGTGCGCCCTTTCTAACTTAACCGTTAAAAAGAATCACTATGTGATATCTTGTCTTACTAATTGAATGTGATGTCTACTGTTATCTAGTTTTCAAAGAACACGTTGGTGGAGCCTAGCGGGATCGAACCGCTGACCTCCTGCGTGCAAAGCAGGCGCTCTCCCAGCTGAGCTAAGGCCCCGTTATTTAAGATGGTGGGCCTGAGTGGACTCGAACCACCGACCTCACGCTTATCAGGCGTGCGCTCTAACCAGCTGAGCTACAGGCCCATCTTAACTTATTTAAGGAACAAAGTTCCTTCAAAACTAAACAAGACAGGGAACGTTCTGTTTATAAGACCCAAGGTCTTATATTCCGTATATATCCTTAGAAAGGAGGTGATCCAGCCGCACCTTCCGATACGGCTACCTTGTTACGACTTCACCCCAATCATCTGTCCCACCTTCGGCGGCTGGCTCCTAAAAGGTTACCTCACCGACTTCGGGTGTTACAAACTCTCGTGGTGTGACGGGCGGTGTGTACAAGGCCCGGGAACGTATTCACCGCGGCATGCTGATCCGCGATTACTAGCGATTCCAGCTTCACGCAGTCGAGTTGCAGACTGCGATCCGAACTGAGAACAGATTTGTGGGATTGGCTTAACCTCGCGGTTTCGCTGCCCTTTGTTCTGTCCATTGTAGCACGTGTGTAGCCCAGGTCATAAGGGGCATGATGATTTGACGTCATCCCCACCTTCCTCCGGTTTGTCACCGGCAGTCACCTTAGAGTGCCCAACTGAATGCTGGCAACTAAGATCAAGGGTTGCGCTCGTTGCGGGACTTAACCCAACATCTCACGACACGAGCTGACGACAACCATGCACCACCTGTCACTCTGCCCCCGAAGGGGACGTCCTATCTCTAGGATTGTCAGAGGATGTCAAGACCTGGTAAGGTTCTTCGCGTTGCTTCGAATTAAACCACATGCTCCACCGCTTGTGCGGGCCCCCGTCAATTCCTTTGAGTTTCAGTCTTGCGACCGTACTCCCCAGGCGGAGTGCTTAATGCGTTAGCTGCAGCACTAAGGGGCGGAAACCCCCTAACACTTAGCACTCATCGTTTACGGCGTGGACTACCAGGGTATCTAATCCTGTTCGCTCCCCACGCTTTCGCTCCTCAGCGTCAGTTACAGACCAGAGAGTCGCCTTCGCCACTGGTGTTCCTCCACATCTCTACGCATTTCACCGCTACACGTGGAATTCCACTCTCCTCTTCTGCACTCAAGTTCCCCAGTTTCCAATGACCCTCCCCGGTTGAGCCGGGGGCTTTCACATCAGACTTAAGAAACCGCCTGCGAGCCCTTTACGCCCAATAATTCCGGACAACGCTTGCCACCTACGTATTACCGCGGCTGCTGGCACGTAGTTAGCCGTGGCTTTCTGGTTAGGTACCGTCAAGGTACCGCCCTATTCGAACGGTACTTGTTCTTCCCTAACAACAGAGCTTTACGATCCGAAAACCTTCATCACTCACGCGGCGTTGCTCCGTCAGACTTTCGTCCATTGCGGAAGATTCCCTACTGCTGCCTCCCGTAGGAGTCTGGGCCGTGTCTCAGTCCCAGTGTGGCCGATCACCCTCTCAGGTCGGCTACGCATCGTCGCCTTGGTGAGCCATTACCTCACCAACTAGCTAATGCGCCGCGGGTCCATCTGTAAGTGGTAGCCGAAGCCACCTTTTATGTTTGAACCATGCGGTTCAAACAACCATCCGGTATTAGCCCCGGTTTCCCGGAGTTATCCCAGTCTTACAGGCAGGTTACCCACGTGTTACTCACCCGTCCGCCGCTAACATCAGGGAGCAAGCTCCCATCTGTCCGCTCGACTTGCATGTATTAGGCACGCCGCCAGCGTTCGTCCTGAGCCAGGATCAAACTCTCCGATAAAAGTTTGACTGACTACGCACATCGCTGTGCGATTTGTTTAAAAATGAATTAACAGGTACGTTTTGTCTTGTTTAGTTTTCAAAGAACTTTGTTTATCGCTCTTTAAGCGACTTTATAATCTTAACATTTCTCGCCGCTTTCGTCAATAACTTTTTTTGAATACATTCTTTCTAAAAGCGACTCGTCATCAGCGACGTATAATAGAATAACACCTTCATTTAATAAAGTCAACACATAATAACAATTAGATAATAAATTGCTTAATGATTACCAACGCGGCTATTCCTGGTATCCCTAAAATTCCGCTGATAGCTGTTGTGACAAGATTAACCGGGACATGAATGCCAAGACTGCCGCCAAACATATTTACGCAAACCAGCAGCAAAGCGCCCGCCACAAATTTAACAGCAGTGATGCCGATCCACTTTAAAGGCTTTGCGGCTGAACCTGATAAAAAAAGAAGTATAACCAGTCCTAAAATAATTCCTATAATAAAAATAGGCTCCATGAATCTTCTCATCTCCTTTGCTTGTTCTAGTACAAGCTTATGAGAAGATCCAGGAGTTTAGACCACTTACTTCCACCGGCTGATTTTTAAATCTCGCTGCTTCGCTTCCCTCAAGTAAAAAAAATACTTCGCTTCAGCTACTTTCAGTTCATATAACACTTCTGCAGATGGTTCTAAGCTTTTTTCAACCAGCTTTTTCTGCCTGTTCCACTCTTCCTTTTGCTTAAAAAGCTGCTCGGTTAGTTTTTCATCAAACTCTCTTCTCAATGTTTTCTTGCGAAGAAAACCCATGGATCGCTTTTTCCTCCTTACAATTCACGTCTTCCTTCAAGTGCTTTAGAAAGAGTGACCTCATCAGCATATTCCAAATCTCCGCCGACGGGCAGTCCGTGGGCTATACGGGAGAGCTTAATACCAGAAGGCTTCAGGAGCCTTGATATATACATCGCCGTTGCTTCCCCTTCTATATTAGGGTTTGTCGCGAGAATCACTTCTGTCACTTGATCATCCTGTAATCGTTTTAACAATTCTGGTATTTTAATATCCTCTGGTCCGATACCATCCATTGGCGAAATAGCACCGTGGAGAACGTGGTATTGCCCATTGTATTCCTTCATTTTCTCCATAGCGATAACATCCTTAGGGTCTTGCACAACACAGATAACAGATTTATCCCTGCGCGTATCTTCACATATATAACAAGGGTCCTGATCTGTAATATGCCCGCAAACTGAACAATATGTCAGATTGCGTTTCGCATTTACTAATGCTTTCGCAAAATCTAATACCACATCTTCTTTCATACCTAGAACAAAAAAAGCCAGACGAACCGCTGTTTTCGGTCCGATCCCTGGCAATTTCATAAAGCTGTCAATCAGCTTTGATATTGGTTCAGGATATTGCATGTTCTTTTATCCCCCTAGAATAAACCTGGCATGTTCATTCCCTTTGTAAATTGACCCATTGTCTCGTTTGTAATCTCGTCAACTTTTTTCAGTGCTTCATTCGTTGCAGCAAGCACTAAATCTTGAAGCATGTCGATATCTTCCGGATCAACGACTTCTTCTTTGATGACGACATCCAGGACTTCTTTTTGGCCGTTCACTTTTACTGTTACCATACCGCCGCCTGCAGTTCCTTCAACAACCTGTTCTGCAAGCTCTTCTTGAGCCTTCGCCATGTCTTTTTGCATTTTTTGCATTTGTTTCATCATTTTTTGCATATTTCCCATTCCGCCACGCATAGCATTCACTCTCTTTCATTTTGTTAGTCTTTTATTTCAATTAAATCCGCTCCGACAAGCTTTTTCGCCTCGGCAATAAGCGGGTCTTCTTCAGCCGGTTCATTTGATCCTTCATTTTCCTGCTGATGATCTACTAAAAATTCTTCTCTTATTTTACCCCATTGTGCTTCTGGAACGCCAATCAAATCCATTCGTTTTCCGAGCATCGATTCTAAAATCTGCTCCAGATTGGTCCGGACTCCGTTGTTATCCTCGGCGACCATTTTACAATGAATTTCATATTTAAATTTCAGCACAAATGCCGCTGAGGCAGCAGCCACAGGTTCACTGTCATTCAGCAAAGCGGCATGCGATACTTTGTTTTGCTGTTTGAGGTGAGCAAGAAGCTTGCCCCAGCTGTTTCTGAGCTGGTCAAGTTCCGTCCTCGTGGCTTCCTTCAGTATTTCATGGATTCTGCCTACGGGCGCTTTGTAATTGGATTTACCGCCCTTTGGCGCACGAGGCGTTTCTTTTTTCGGGCTTTCCGCCGCTGCTTTAACACCTGTTGTTTTGAGCCGCTCCACTTCCTGCTCCAGCTGCTGAATTTTTTTCATCAGCATATCAACTTCCGGCAGATCGGCCGTTGGCTGGTGAGACGTTTGGCAAATCTTCACCACTGCCACTTCGAAAAAGATGCGGGGATGATTCGTCCACTTCATTTCCTGATGGCTCTTGTTAAGTATATCGATCATTTCATATATCGCTTGTGCCGGAATTTGTTCGCTTAGTTCTCGGAACGTTTCATCGACTTTTACTTTTTCAAGCACTCCTTCTAAACCAGGGGCAGTTTTGTACAGCAGCATGTCCCTGAAATAGAAAATCATATCCTCTATCAGCTTAGCTGGATCTTTTCCTTGTTGAAGAAGTTCATTTAATGTTTCCAGTGCGTCAGAAATGTTTTTATCATGCAGGGATTGTGCCAGCTTCCCTATATATAATTGCGAAACAGCTCCCGTAATCAAAAGCGCGTCCTCAACTTTCAGGGCATCTCCGCTGAATGATACGGCCTGATCAAGGAGGCTCAGGGCGTCCCTCATCCCTCCGTCCGCAGCACTCGCAATAATATCAAGCGATCCTTCCTCCACTTGCAGCTGTTCAGCATCAACAATTTTATTCATGCGTCCGACAATCGCTTGGGATGTAATCCGTTTAAAATCAAAACGCTGACATCTGGAGATAATGGTTAACGGAATTTTGTGCGGTTCGGTTGTTGCTAAAATGAAAATACAATGCTCAGGCGGCTCTTCTAATGTTTTCAGTAAAGCATTAAAGGCGCCGATAGAAAGCATATGCACCTCATCTATGATATATACCTTATATGTGACAGCCGACGGGGCAAACTTCACTTTATCGCGAATGTCACGAATCTCATCAACACCGTTATTAGAAGCGGCATCAATTTCTATGACATCAGATATGGACCCGTTTGTTATCCCTTTACAGGCCGCACATTCGTTGCATGGCTCATCAACAGGAGCATGTTCACAGTTGACAGCCTTGGCAAATATTTTGGCTGCACTGGTTTTTCCCGTTCCCCTCGGCCCGGAAAAAAGATAGGCGTGGGAAAACTTTTTTTGCAAAAGGGCATTTTGCAGCGTTTTTGTAATGTGTTCTTGTCCCACCACATCTTCAAATCGCTGAGGCCTGAATACTCGATATAAAGCTTGGTAACTCACGGGTTTGCCCTCCTCCGTTATTCATCATTCCCATTATACATGAACCTTGTTTCGATTCCAAAAGCTCTTTTTACATAACAAAAAACTCACCTAATGATAGGTGAGTCTGAAAATTTGATGATTGATTTACCGTGCACCTTCTGTCGATTCGCTACCCTAAGCGTTACTTAAGCAGTTAGCTCAGCCCAGGCAACCCTGCGGCACATGGGAGGTTTCACTTAATGCTGCTTCCTTCCGGACCTGACATGGTTCATGAATTCCCATTGCGCAGGACCCAAACGTCAACACCACTTACTTAAGGCAGACCTTAAAGTAAACGAACCTCGAGAAGGGATTCGGCCCTGCTAGAGCGGATTGCAGGTACAGGGCACCGCTACCTCCCCGCTTAGCACGGCAAAATAAATATCAAATTTTTATATCGCATTGTATTACGATGCACACTTAGTATATCGTTTTCCCCTAAAAATTGCAACCGAACTACTCAGACAAGTTTTTCCTGAGAGCCTTCTTCTTTTTTCGCAGTGCTCTAAAAAACGAACTGAGCATTTCTCCGCATTCATCCTCTAGCACTCCGCTCACGACTTCAGCCTGGTGATTAAAGCGTTCTTCCTGTAAAAGGTTCATAAGTGTGCCTGAGCAGCCTCCTTTAGGATCAAACGCGCCAAAAACCACTTTTTCCACTCTGGAAAGCACGACGGCGCCGGCACACATGGGACAAGGCTCAAGTGTAACGTAAAGTGTTGCGCCTTCCAGCCGCCACGTCCCTAATGCCTTGCACGCTTCATCGATCACAAGCATTTCCGCATGAGCAATTGACCTCTGCTCCGTTTCTCTTAAATTATGCGCACGTGCAACGATTTCATCATTCACGACAAGGATGGCACCGATTGGCACTTCACCTTTTTCTTCAGCTTTTCTCGCTTCTTTCATTGCTTCCATCATATACAGTTCATCTTGTGTCATAAGGGTAAGCTCTCTTTTCAAAGTTTTTTTCTTGCCTAAAAAGGCTACATATTAACTATAACTGAAACAGAAAGGAGACTGTCGATGTCCAAATCAGACACAGCTCTTCTCATTGTAGACATGATCAATAATTTTGAATTTGATATGGGAGAAAGCCTCGCCAAAAAAACAGAAAAAATCGTTCCTCACATTTTATCATTAAAGGAGTACGCGAGACAAAATGACTGGCCGATTATCTACATTAATGATCATTACGGACTTTGGCAAGCAGATATAAAAAATATTCAGCAGGAATGCACAAATGAAAAAAGCAGGGATATCATCAGACAAATCGCTCCAGAAGATGCTGATTATTTTTTAATCAAACCGAAGCATTCCGCCTTTTACGAAACAGCACTTCACACACTCCTTACCGAATTACAGGTGAAGCACATTATTTTAACAGGTATAGCCGGTAACATATGCGTGCTGTTTACCGCTAATGATGCTTACATGAGGGAATACAGCATCTCGATTCCCAAGGACTGCATTGCTTCAAATCGTGACGAAGATAATGAATTCGCCTTAACCATGATGGAAAATGTTCTTTTTGCGGAAATTACGACGGAGGAACGAATTACAGAAAAATAAACATGATCGGCGCTTTTCTTTCATACATTGATAGCGATATGAAAGGAGGCGTTTTTTATTCAAATTTATGTGGTGAAACAGGGCGACACTCTTTCTGCTATCGCATCACAATATAGAACAACCGTAAGCCAGATCACAGAAGCGAATGAAATACCAAATGCCGACAGCCTTGTTGTCGGACAAACCATTGTCATTCCAATAGCTGGCCAGTTCTATGAGGTGAAGCAAGGTGATACCCTGGCATCCATCGCGCGGCAGTTTCGCACAACGGCAGCCGAGCTAGCCAGGGTTAACCGCATCCAGTTAAATACCATGCTTCAGATTGGTTTCCGTTTATACATCCCTACGGTTCCCAAACGTGATATCGAATCAAATGCTTATTTGGAGCCCCGAGGAAATCAAGTCAGCGAAAATTTGCAGCAGGCGGCCAGAGAAGCGTCACCCTATCTAACATTCCTTGGCGCATTCAGTTTCCAAGCACAGCGAGACGGAACCTTAGCCGCACCGCCTTTAACGAATTTAAGAAGCATCGCAGAAAATCAAAATACAACTTTAATGATGATTATTACAAACCTAGAAAATGCAGCGTTTAGTGATGAGCTTGGCCGGATTATTTTAAATGACAATACTGTAAAGAGAAGGCTCTTAAATGAAATTGTGGAAAATGCCAGAAGGTACGGCTTCCGTGATATTCATTTCGATTTTGAATACTTGCGGCCCGAGGATAGAGAAGCCTATAATCAATTTCTTCGCGAAGCAAGGGATCGTTTCCACCGAGAAGGTTTAGAAATATCTACTGCACTTGCTCCTAAAACAAGTGCAACACAGCAGGGCAGATGGTACGCAGCTCATGATTACAGGGCACACGGCCAAATCGTCGACTTTGTTGTTCTCATGACATATGAATGGGGCTATAGCGGCGGGCCTGCTCAAGCCGTTTCTCCAATTGGGCCTGTTCGGGATGTCATAGAATACGCTTTGACTGAAATGCCTGCAAATAAAATTGTCATGGGCCAGAATTTATACGGATATGACTGGACGCTGCCATATACAGCAGGGGGACCCCCGGCTAGAGCAATAAGCCCTCAGCAAGCTATTGTCATTGCCGATCGAAACAATGCTTCCATTCAATATGACCAAACGGCTCAAGCCCCTTTTTTCCGCTATACTGATGCAGAAAACAGGAGACACGAGGTATGGTTTGAAGATGCCCGCTCAATTCAAGCAAAATTCAATCTGATTAAAGAGCTGAACTTAAGAGGCATCAGCTACTGGAAGCTGGGTCTTTCCTTCCCGCAAAACTGGCTGCTGCTGTCTGATCAATTTAATGTTGTCAAAAAGACGTTTCGATAATTTGGAAACGTCTTTTTTCATGGGAGCACCCGAGGGTTGTGATACAATATGAAGGTCGGTAACTGACGAACGTTTTTTAGAAATAAGGAGGATTCCGATGAATACAGCCCCTTTTATTGCAATAGAAGGTCCTATCGGGGCAGGAAAAACAACCCTCGCGACGATGCTCTCACAAGAGCTTGGATTCCCTATGATTAGTGAGATTGTTGAGGATAACCCGTACCTTGATAAGTTTTATGACAACATAGAGGAATGGAGCTTCCAGCTTGAGATGTTCTTTCTTTGTCACAGATACAAACAGCTTGAAGACACCAGTGATCACTGTTTAAAAAAGGGACAGCCCGTGATAGCTGATTATCACATTTATAAAAATGTGATTTTTGCTGAACGCACTCTGTCTCAACATCAGCTGGAAAAATATAAAAAGATTTATCACCTGCTTACGGATGATCTGCCAAAGCCGAATTTCATCATTTACATAAAGGCTAGTCTGCCCACACTGTTACATCGCATTGAAAAACGCGGACGCCCCTTTGAAAAAAAAATTGAAACAAGCTATTTGGAGCAGCTGATCGCAGATTATGAAGTCGCCATCAAACAGCTGCAGGAATCAGATCCTGAACTTACAGTGTTAACTATAGATGGTGATTCAAAAGATTTCGTTTTGAATAAGAGCGACTTTGAACGCATTGCCGCCCATGTAAAGGAGCTTATCGTATGAAGGAACATCATATCCCTAAGAATTCAATTATTACAGTAGCAGGAACAGTAGGTGTCGGAAAATCGACTTTAACAAAAGCTTTGGCTAAACGGCTTGGATTTAAAACCTCTCTGGAGGAAGTTGATCATAATCCATACTTAGAAAAGTTCTATCATGATTTTAAGCGTTGGAGCTTCCACCTGCAAATCTATTTCTTGGCTGAACGTTTCAAAGAACAGAAAACGATATTTGAAGCCGGCGGAGGCTTTGTACAGGACCGTTCTATTTATGAAGACACTGGCATTTTTGCGAAAATGCATGCTGACAAGGGGACAATGTCAAAGATTGATTATAAAACATACACAAGCCTTTTCGAAGCAATGGTCATGACACCGTACTTCCCGCACCCGGATGTATTGATCTATTTAGAAGGAGATCTGGAAAACATCTTAAACCGAATTGAAGAACGCGGGCGTGAAATGGAGCTCCAGACAAACCGTTCTTATTGGGAAGAAATGCACACACGCTATGAAAACTGGATTAGCGGTTTTAACGCCTGCCCTATTTTAAAGCTTCGCATTGAGGATTATGATCTGCTGAACGACGAAAGCTCAATTGAACATATTGTAGATCAAATCGCTTCAGTTATTCATGAAAATCAAAAAAAGTGAGTCTCAGCTGAGATTCACTTTTTTAATATAATAAAAAATCCGTTGCACCGAAGGCAACGGACAAAACAATCTCCAATATATGCTTGTATTTCATTAGAATTAAAATCAATATGGCGGAGGAAGAGGGATTCGAACCCCCGCGGGCTTTGACACCCCTGTCGGTTTTCAAGACCGATCCCTTCAGCCGGACTTGGGTATTCCTCCGTATCGACAAGATTTACTATATCATGAATGTTCTCATAAGGTCAAGCACTTTCAAAAACTTTTTTCGTTTTTATAAAAACGCCCTGTTTACATAGGAAAAAAGGCGTGCCTTAGCAAGCACACCTTTTTACAATTTTATAGTTTGATAACATCTCTATTCCCCATATAAGGGCGAAGAACTTTTGGAATTATAACACTTCCGTCTTCCTGCTGATAATTTTCTAAGATAGCGGCAACTGTTCTTCCGACGGCCAAACCTGAACCATTCAATGTGTGTACATGCTCAGGCTTGCCTTTCGCTTCACGTCTGAAACGAATGTTCGCACGTCTTGCCTGGAACGCTTCAAAGTTGCTGCAAGAAGAAATTTCACGATATGTGTCTTGGCTTGGAATCCAAACCTCGATATCGTATTTCTTTGCAGCCGTGAATCCTAAGTCACCCGTACACATGCTCAGCACACGGTATGGAAGTTCAAGCAGCTGAAGAACTCGTTCTGCTTGATTTGTAAGCTTCTCCAATTCTTCATAAGAATCTTCAGGCTTCACAAACTTCACAAGCTCTACTTTATTAAATTGGTGCTGACGGATTAATCCGCGTGTATCACGCCCTGCTGAACCGGCTTCAGAACGGAAGCAGGCACTGAATGCCGCATAGTTAATCGGCAGGTTATCACCTGAAAGGATTTCATCACGATGCATATTTGTAATCGGTACTTCCGCTGTCGGAATTAAGAAGTAATCTTCTTCTCTGATTTTAAACGCATCCTCTTCGAATTTAGGAAGCTGACCCGTTCCCGTCATGCTTGCTCGGTTTACCATATAAGGCGGAATCACTTCAGTATAGTTATACTCATCCACATGCAGATCAAGCATAAAGTTATAAAGCGCACGCTCCAGACGAGCACCTAAACCTTTATAGAACACGAAACGGCTTCCTGTTACTTTTGCAGCACGTTCAAAATCAAGAATCCCCAGTTCATCTGCGATATCCCAGTGAGGCTTCGGCTCGTAAGCAAATGAAGGCTTTTCACCCCATTTACGCACTTCAATGTTGTCATCTTCTGTTTCACCGACAGGGACAGACTCGTGCGGAATATTTGGAATTGAAAGAAGGATGGTATCAAGCTCAGCTTCCACTGTTCTTAATTCATCGTCAAGTTTTTTAATTTCCTCTCCGACTTCACGCATTTCTTTAATAATGTGATCTGCGTCTTTTTTCTCACGTTTCAGCACAGCAACCTGCTGAGATACTTCATTCCGTTTTCCTTTTAGCTCTTCAACCTTGCCGATCAGCTCTCTTCGTCTGTCGTCAAGCGCCTCAAACTTATCAAAATCAGTTAAGTCTTCGCCTTTGTGTACAAGCTTTGCTTTAATTTCTTGAAAATTTGCTCTCAGCATTTTCGTATCAAGCATGCGAAACACTCCTTTTTTATTGATTTATCGAAAAATAAAAAGAGCCCTCATCCCTATAAAGGGACGAGAGCTCTCGCGTTGCCACCCTGATTGAAAACAAGCCAAAGACTCATTTTCCACTTTCACACATAACGGTTATCCCGTAAATGCCTACTTGTTTCAGCATTTCGCTCAAGGATGGATTCAGACAGCATCTTTCACCGATTCGCACCAACCATCGGCTCTCTTAGAAAGAGCGGCTTCTTACTAATTCCTATCAACGCTTTTCGATCTTTATTTGTGCTTATAATGTACTATAAGTTTCCACAGCTTTCAACTGTTTTATACAAGTGCTTTCTGCTTATATTCCTCAACCATTTGCACAAACAGCTGTGTCACTCGGTGATCTTCTGTCAGTTCCGGATGGAATGAGCAGCCTAGGAATTGTCCCTGTCTCGCAGCTACAATGCGGCCATTATGCTCTGAAAGAACTTCAACATTTTCACCAGCTTCTAATATATGCGGCGCACGGATGAATACCCCTGTAAAAGGTTCGTCCAAACCTTTGATTGTTAAATCAGCTTCAAAGCTGTCAACCTGCCGGCCAAACGAATTGCGTTCAACAACCACGTTCAGCAAGCCTAAATGAGGATTATCTGAACCAGCAATTTCTTTTGCTAATATAATTAATCCAGCGCATGTCCCAAACATCGGTTTTCCCTGAGCAGCAAATTCACGAAGCGGCTCCATGAATTGATACGTATCAATCAATCGGCGCATCGTCGTGCTCTCACCA
This sequence comes from Bacillus tequilensis, assembly GCF_012225885.1. Taxonomy (NCBI): domain Bacteria; kingdom Bacillati; phylum Bacillota; class Bacilli; order Caryophanales; family Bacillaceae; genus Bacillus; species Bacillus tequilensis. Next base: position 19,768 of record NZ_CP048852.1, on the reverse strand, counting down.
CCCGGCAAAATCAACCCGTCGATTTCATTCAGCTGCTCCGGACGTTTAACGACAAGACCAGCCGCGCCGCATGATTCAATTGCACGAATATGCTCTCTTACTGCTCCTTGAAGTCCTAGTACACCTATTGTTAACATGTCAGCAGCGCTCCTATATTCTTACCAGCCGCGCTCTTGCATACGCTGTTCTGGAAGTAAGTTTGAGATTTCAATCCCTTTCATTGCAGTACCAAGCTCTTTTGAAAGCTCAGCAATTAATTTGTAATCAGTGAAGTGTGTCGTTGCTTCGACAATTGCTTTTGCAAACTTAGCAGGGTTGTCTGATTTGAAAATGCCAGAGCCAACAAATACTCCGTCAGCACCAAGCTGCATCATGAGAGCAGCATCAGCTGGTGTTGCTACACCGCCAGCGGCAAAGTTTACGACTGGAAGCTTACCGTCTTTTTTAATTTGAAGCAGAAGCTCGTAAGGAGCACCTAGGTTTTTCGCTTCTGTCATGAGTTCATCATTACTCATCGCAACGACTTTGCGCACTTGAGCGTTTACTTTACGCATATGGCGAACAGCCTCAACAATATTCCCTGTTCCAGGCTCACCTTTAGTACGAAGCATAGATGCGCCTTCAGCAATACGGCGTGTTGCTTCACCAAGATCACGGCAGCCGCAGACAAAAGGAACTGTGTATTCATTTTTATTTAAATGAAATTCTTCGTCAGCCGGAGTCAGAACTTCACTTTCATCAATATAGTCAACTCCCATAGCTTCAAGCACACGCGCTTCAACAATATGTCCGATACGCGCTTTTGCCATTACCGGGATAGATACTGCATTCATTACCTCTTCCACGATCGTAGGGTCAGCCATACGGGCAACTCCTCCAGCCGCGCGAATATCGGCCGGCACACGTTCTAGCGCCATTACAGCGACAGCTCCAGCCTCTTCAGCAATTTTCGCTTGTTCCGCATTGATGACGTCCATGATGACGCCGCCTTTTTGCATTTCTGCCATTCCGCGTTTTACACGTTCAGTACCTGTTTGAGCCATTTTTTGGTCCCCCTAATCAAGGTATAGTGATGTGATTTCTAATTCTTATTGTATCCTAGAAATCCAATAATTCATATGGATATATACTATTTTATTCGGTTTTTAACGCTTTGAAAATCATTTTTTATTAAAAATTGGGTTTTTTCAGTATATTAAACGAAAGAGCCCTAACATCCATCAGAGCTCTTTCGATTAATTAAAACCAGCCGGTTACTGTATCAACAATGCTTCCCCAAATACCAGCAAAAAATCCGCCGATGCTCCGCATTGTCAAAACAAACCAGTTTGCTTTTTCTACATCTTCTTTTGTAACAAGGTCTACCCCAGCCAGATCGCTGTTAAGGAATCCATAATCCTTTTCATTACCTGTATATTCCGCAGTCAGCTTCCCAACCTTGGTTCCTTTTTTCACAGGAGCAGTTAAGTTGTCTTTATTCAGTGTAACCTTCGCTTTGTAATTCTTTTCTTCACCATTTTTGACAGGAAGAGAGAACGACTTGTTTGTCACAATGCCTACTTCTTTCTCTTTGCCCTTATCAACTGAAATTGTTTTATGCCCTTTTACTTGATCACCTTGAGCATAAATTTCTTTCATAGAGAAATTGTTGAAAGCATAATCGAACATTTTTTTCGTTTCATCAAAACGGCCTGTGTGAAGGTTGCCCTTTGCATTCAGCACAACAGTGATAACACGCATTCCGTTTTTCTCGGCAGTACCTGTGAAACAAGAACCTGCAGAGTCAGTAGAACCTGTTTTCAATCCATCTACATTCGCATTTTTATACTCACTGACGAGCCCTTTCAGCATGAAGTTCCAGTTCGGCATATCCATTTCATCATCAGTGCCTTCTCTGAACTTCGTTTTTGCGATACTGGAAGTCTTCAGAATCTCAGGGTAGTCAGTAACCAAGTGATCCGCAAGAATCGCCATGTCCTTAGCAGAAACTTCACTTTCTTCATTTACGCTTGTCCCCTCAGGCTGATGCCCGTGAAGATCTTTGTTTTCAAGACCCGTTGCGTTAACAAATTTGTAATCTGTTAAGCCTAGTTCTTTCGCTTTTGCATTCATTTTTTCAACAAACTTAGTTTCAGTACCCGCAAGGATTTCTGCAATCGCAATAGCAGCGGCATTTGCAGAATAAATTGCTGTAGCTTGATATAATTCTTTTACTGTGTATTTCCCATCTTTCCGAAGAGGAACGTTTGATAAGCTGTTATCTTGGGAAATTTGATACACATAGTCATCAGGCGTATAGGTTTGGTCCCATTTCACTTTACCTTGATCAATTGCTTCTAATAACAGATACTCTGTCATCATTTTTGTCATGCTGGCAATTGGCAGTCTCTTATCTGCATTTTTACTGTACAGGATTTTACCTGAAGAAGCTTCGATCATAATTGCAGCTGATGCATTGATATCAATTGGATCGCTTGCTGCTTTTGCTTTTGACATTGGAGCCAGACAAGTGACAGCTAGTGTTAACACAACCAATGACATCAGTAGCTGTTTATATTTCTTGATGTTCAATCGTACGACCTCCGTATTTCATTTTCTTCATCTATAATTAAGCCGTTAAGGACATTTTCAATGCACAACAGTATAAATTTTATCATAATCATTATAAAAAAAATAGACAGAGTCAGAGACCCTGTCAAATGTTTTTAATTTGTAACAATTTATTATGAAATTGTATAGTTCGGAGATTCTTTTGTAATCTGTACGTCATGCGGATGGCTTTCGCGAAGCCCTGCGCCAGTCATGCGAATAAACTGAGCTTCTTCTCTTAAAGCACGAAGATCTTTAGATCCGCAATATCCCATACCAGAACGAAGACCGCCAACTAGCTGATAAACTGTTTCTTCAACTGGTCCTTTGTAAGGTGTGCGTCCTTCGATTCCCTCAGGAACGAATTTTTTGTTTTCTTCTTGGAAGTAACGGTCTTTACTTCCTTTTTCCATTGCGGCAACTGATCCCATACCGCGGTATACTTTAAATCTTCTGCCTTGGTAGATTTCAGTTTCACCAGGGCTTTCTGACGTGCCTGCAAGCAAGCTTCCGAGCATAACAGCATGTCCGCCGGCTGCCAACGCCTTAGTGATATCGCCAGAGAATTTAATTCCGCCGTCAGCGATGATTGTTTTACCTTGCTTTCTTGCTTCAGTCGCACAATCATAAATTGCTGTGATTTGCGGAACACCGACACCTGCTACCACGCGTGTAGTACAAATTGAACCAGGTCCGATTCCCACTTTGACAACGTCTGCCCCAGCTTCGATAAGTGCTCTTGTCGCTTCAGCTGTTGCCACGTTTCCAGCGATAATATTTAATTCAGGATATGTTTCACGGATTTTAGTTACTGTGTTTAAGACACCTTGAGAATGTCCGTGAGCTGTATCGATAACAATAACATCGACATTGGCTTCAACAAGCTTCTTAACGCGAGTCATCGTGTCGCCAGTAACGCCAACTGCTGCACCAACGATCAGACGCCCGTGGATATCTTTAGATGAGTTCGGGAACTCAATGACTTTTTCAATATCTTTAATTGTGATAAGACCTTTTAATTTATTTTGGTCATCAACGAGGGGAAGCTTTTCAATTTTATGTTTCTGCAAAATCTTTTCAGCTTCATCAAGAGTTGTTCCTACAGGTGCAGTAACAAGCTCTTCTTTTGTCATGACATCGCTGATTTTCATTGAGTAATCAGAAATAAAACGAAGATCACGATTTGTAATGATTCCAACAAGCTGCTGGTCTTCTTCGTTATTTACAATCGGAACACCGGAAATTCTGTATTTCCCCATCAAATGCTCCGCATCAAATACTTGGTGATCAGGAGTTAAAAAGAAGGGATTTGTGATAACGCCGCGCTCTGAACGCTTAACTTTATCAACTTGTTCAGCCTGCTGTTCAATGGACATGTTTTTATGAATGATGCCCAAGCCGCCTTGTCTAGCCATTGCAATTGCCATTGCTGATTCTGTTACAGTGTCCATACCTGCGCTGATGACAGGAATATTAAGCTTTAACGTTTTTGTAAGTTCTACAGATAAATCCACATCCCGCGGAAGTACCTCTGACTTGGCTGGTACAAGCAGCACATCGTCGAACGTTAAGCCTTGTTTTGAAAATTTACTTTCCCACATTAGTAAATCCCCCTCTTTTCGGCAAAATATTATATGTAGATTATCAACTAGCCAAGAGCATGTCAAGGAAGCGGGAAAGAGTTGAAATATTTAGATAACGGAAGGGATCAGGAAATACATATGACATATCATGAGTGGAAAGACTTAGCGCTATTTTACTCCGTTGAATCAACCCAAAAATTTCTAGAAAAAGTTTATATCTTAAACGGTATTGATGATGCGAAGAAAAACTCTTTTAAAAACAGTGAACGATTTATCTATTTCTTAAAGCATGCAGAATCGTTTTATAAACAAGCTGCATATTCCCCATTAGAAATCAAACCGATTCTTTTATTTTATGGAATGGCACAACTTATCAAAGCATGTCTCATTACACGTGATCCTCATTATCCAAGCCATACATCAGTACTGGCGCATGGCGTAACAACAAGAAAGCGAAAGAAACAGAATTATTGTTTTAGCGATGATGAAGTCAAAATACAACGAAACGGCCTATGCATGCATTTCATGCAACACATATTCGGGCAATCGGATACAGTGGATGAACGGTACATCATGAAAAAATTATTAAAGGCGATTCCAGAGCTAAGTGATACTTTCTATTTCCAGCAGAAAGAATGTTTTCTGACAAAAGTTGAGAAGGAAGAGGAATGGATTTCTGTACCAGAGGATGTGGTAATCAATTATAAAATGTCTGATTCAAGATTTGCTGAATATATGGCCCATCATTTCCAATGGTCTTTTGCAAAGAAAAATGAACACGGGCTGCTATTTGAAATTCCACCGCAAGATACGAAGCCATGGACATCAACCAGCTTATTGTATGACATGGGGAAGGACCAATATTTTATTCCTTCTCAAAGGGAACAGTTTCTGAGACTTCCTGAAATGGCAATTCATTATTTAATTTTGTACAACATAGGGATGATTGCGAGATATGAGACTGAATGGTGGTATGAGTTGCTGACGCAGCATATAAGTGATGATTACGTGTTAATTCAGCAGTTTTTATTGGTGACAGAAAATAAATTCCCGAAATACGCCTTACAATTTCTTCTTCAGTTTTGACAAACAAAAAACCCAGCTCAATGAGCTGGGTTTTACCTTGCTTGGCGGCGTCCTACTCTCACAGGGGGAAACCCCCGACTACCATCGGCGCTGAAGAGCTTAACTTCCGTGTTCGGTATGGGAACGGGTGTGACCTCTTCGCTATCGCCACCAAACAAATGCCTTCAGGATGAAGGTACTGGGCGTTTCTCACAGGATGTGAGAGCCCTTAGCGGAGTTTCCTTACTTTTCCGCTGTTAGAGAGGTGTTCTCTCAAAACTAGATAACAGGTATAACATCATTCAACATGTGGTTAAGTCCTCGATCGATTAGTATCTGTCAGCTCCATGTGTCGCCACACTTCCACCTCAGACCTATCAACCTGATCATCTTTCAGGGATCTTACTTCCTTGCGGAATGGGAAATCTCATCTTGAGGGGGGCTTCATGCTTAGATGCTTTCAGCACTTATCCCGTCCGCACATAGCTACCCAGCGATGCCCTTGGCAGAACAACTGGTACACCAGCGGTGCGTCCATCCCGGTCCTCTCGTACTAAGGACAGCTCCTCTCAAATTTCCTGCGCCCGCGACGGATAGGGACCGAACTGTCTCACGACGTTCTGAACCCAGCTCGCGTACCGCTTTAATGGGCGAACAGCCCAACCCTTGGGACCGACTACAGCCCCAGGATGCGATGAGCCGACATCGAGGTGCCAAACCTCCCCGTCGATGTGGACTCTTGGGGGAGATAAGCCTGTTATCCCCGGGGTAGCTTTTATCCGTTGAGCGATGGCCCTTCCATGCGGAACCACCGGATCACTAAGCCCGACTTTCGTCCCTGCTCGACTTGTAGGTCTCGCAGTCAAGCTCCCTTGTGCCTTTACACTCTGCGAATGATTTCCAACCATTCTGAGGGAACCTTTGGGCGCCTCCGTTACCTTTTAGGAGGCGACCGCCCCAGTCAAACTGCCCACCTGACACTGTCTCCCCGCCCGATAAGGGCGGCGGGTTAGAAGGTCAATACAGCCAGGGTAGTATCCCACCGATGCCTCCACCGAAGCTGGCGCTCCGGTTTCCAAGGCTCCTACCTATCCTGTACAAGCTGTACCAACATTCAATATCAGGCTGCAGTAAAGCTCCACGGGGTCTTTCCGTCCTGTCGCGGGTAACCTGCATCTTCACAGGTACTATAATTTCACCGAGTCTCTCGTTGAGACAGTGCCCAGATCGTTGCGCCTTTCGTGCGGGTCGGAACTTACCCGACAAGGAATTTCGCTACCTTAGGACCGTTATAGTTACGGCCGCCGTTTACTGGGGCTTCAATTCGCACCTTCGCTTACGCTAAGCGCTCCTCTTAACCTTCCAGCACCGGGCAGGCGTCAGCCCCTATACTTCGCCTTGCGGCTTCGCAGAGACCTGTGTTTTTGCTAAACAGTCGCCTGGGCCTATTCACTGCGGCTCTCTCGGGCTTGCACCCTAACAGAGCACCCCTTCTCCCGAAGTTACGGGGTCATTTTGCCGAGTTCCTTAACGAGAGTTCTCTCGATCACCTTAGGATTCTCTCCTCGCCTACCTGTGTCGGTTTGCGGTACGGGCACCTCTCACCTCGCTAGAGGCTTTTCTTGGCAGTGTGGAATCAGGAACTTCGCTACTATATTTCGCTCGCCATCACAGCTCAGCCTTATGGGAAACGGATTTGCCTATTTCCCAGCCTAACTGCTTGGACGCGGATATCCAATACCGCGCTTACCCTATCCTCCTGCGTCCCCCCATTGCTCAAATGGTGAGGAGGTGGTACAGGAATATCAACCTGTTGTCCATCGCCTACGCCTTTCGGCCTCGGCTTAGGTCCCGACTAACCCTGAGCGGACGAGCCTTCCTCAGGAAACCTTAGGCATTCGGTGGAGGGGATTCTCACCCCTCTTTCGCTACTCATACCGGCATTCTCACTTCTAAGCGCTCCACCAGTCCTTCCGGTCTGGCTTCACAGCCCTTAGAACGCTCTCCTACCACTGTTCGAAGAACAGTCCGCAGCTTCGGTGATACGTTTAGCCCCGGTACATTTTCGGCGCAGAGTCACTCGACCAGTGAGCTATTACGCACTCTTTAAATGGTGGCTGCTTCTAAGCCAACATCCTGGTTGTCTAAGCAACTCCACATCCTTTTCCACTTAACGTATACTTTGGGACCTTAGCTGGCGGTCTGGGCTGTTTCCCTTTCGACTACGGATCTTATCACTCGCAGTCTGACTCCCAAGGATAAGTCATTGGCATTCGGAGTTTGACTGAATTCGGTAACCCGGTAGGGGCCCCTAGTCCAATCAGTGCTCTACCTCCAAGACTCTTACCTTGAGGCTAGCCCTAAAGCTATTTCGGAGAGAACCAGCTATCTCCAGGTTCGATTGGCATTTCACCCCTACCCACACCTCATCCCCGCACTTTTCAACGTGCGTGGGTTCGGGCCTCCATTCAGTGTTACCTGAACTTCACCCTGGACATGGGTAGATCACCTGGTTTCGGGTCTACGACCACGTACTCATGCGCCCTATTCAGACTCGCTTTCGCTGCGGCTCCGCATCTTCTGCTTAACCTTGCACGGGATCGTAACTCGCCGGTTCATTCTACAAAAGGCACGCCATCACCCGTTAACGGGCTCTGACTACTTGTAGGCACACGGTTTCAGGATCTCTTTCACTCCCCTTCCGGGGTGCTTTTCACCTTTCCCTCACGGTACTGGTTCACTATCGGTCACTAGGGAGTATTTAGCCTTGGGAGATGGTCCTCCCGGATTCCGACGGAATTTCACGTGTTCCGCCGTACTCAGGATCCACTCAGGAGAGAACGAAGTTTTGACTACAGGGCTGTTACCTTCTATGGCGGGCCTTTCCAGACCTCTTCATCTACCTCGTTCTTTTGTAACTCCGTACAGAGTGTCCTACAACCCCAAGAGGCAAGCCTCTTGGTTTGGGCTGATCCCGTTTCGCTCGCCGCTACTCAGGGAATCGCATTTGCTTTCTCTTCCTCCGGGTACTTAGATGTTTCAGTTCCCCGGGTCTGCCTTCTCATATCCTATGTATTCAGATATGGATACCACTCCATTACGAGTGGTGGGTTTCCCCATTCGGAAATCTCCGGATCAAAGCTTGCTTACAGCTCCCCGAAGCATATCGGTGTTCGTCCCGTCCTTCATCGGCTCCTAGTGCCAAGGCATCCACCGTGCGCCCTTTCTAACTTAACCGTTAAAAAGAATCACTATGTGATATCTTGTCTTACTAATTGAATGTGATGTCTACTGTTATCTAGTTTTCAAAGAACACGTTGGTGGAGCCTAGCGGGATCGAACCGCTGACCTCCTGCGTGCAAAGCAGGCGCTCTCCCAGCTGAGCTAAGGCCCCGTTGTTTAAGATGGTGGGCCTGAGTGGACTCGAACCACCGACCTCACGCTTATCAGGCGTGCGCTCTAACCAGCTGAGCTACAGGCCCATCTTAACTTATTTAAGGAACAAAGTTCCTTCAAAACTAAACAAGACAGGGAACGTTCTGTTTATAAGACCCGAGGTCTTATATTCCGTATATATCCTTAGAAAGGAGGTGATCCAGCCGCACCTTCCGATACGGCTACCTTGTTACGACTTCACCCCAATCATCTGTCCCACCTTCGGCGGCTGGCTCCTAAAAGGTTACCTCACCGACTTCGGGTGTTACAAACTCTCGTGGTGTGACGGGCGGTGTGTACAAGGCCCGGGAACGTATTCACCGCGGCATGCTGATCCGCGATTACTAGCGATTCCAGCTTCACGCAGTCGAGTTGCAGACTGCGATCCGAACTGAGAACAGATTTGTGGGATTGGCTTAACCTCGCGGTTTCGCTGCCCTTTGTTCTGTCCATTGTAGCACGTGTGTAGCCCAGGTCATAAGGGGCATGATGATTTGACGTCATCCCCACCTTCCTCCGGTTTGTCACCGGCAGTCACCTTAGAGTGCCCAACTGAATGCTGGCAACTAAGATCAAGGGTTGCGCTCGTTGCGGGACTTAACCCAACATCTCACGACACGAGCTGACGACAACCATGCACCACCTGTCACTCTGCCCCCGAAGGGGACGTCCTATCTCTAGGATTGTCAGAGGATGTCAAGACCTGGTAAGGTTCTTCGCGTTGCTTCGAATTAAACCACATGCTCCACCGCTTGTGCGGGCCCCCGTCAATTCCTTTGAGTTTCAGTCTTGCGACCGTACTCCCCAGGCGGAGTGCTTAATGCGTTAGCTGCAGCACTAAGGGGCGGAAACCCCCTAACACTTAGCACTCATCGTTTACGGCGTGGACTACCAGGGTATCTAATCCTGTTCGCTCCCCACGCTTTCGCTCCTCAGCGTCAGTTACAGACCAGAGAGTCGCCTTCGCCACTGGTGTTCCTCCACATCTCTACGCATTTCACCGCTACACGTGGAATTCCACTCTCCTCTTCTGCACTCAAGTTCCCCAGTTTCCAATGACCCTCCCCGGTTGAGCCGGGGGCTTTCACATCAGACTTAAGAAACCGCCTGCGAGCCCTTTACGCCCAATAATTCCGGACAACGCTTGCCACCTACGTATTACCGCGGCTGCTGGCACGTAGTTAGCCGTGGCTTTCTGGTTAGGTACCGTCAAGGTACCGCCCTATTCGAACGGTACTTGTTCTTCCCTAACAACAGAGCTTTACGATCCGAAAACCTTCATCACTCACGCGGCGTTGCTCCGTCAGACTTTCGTCCATTGCGGAAGATTCCCTACTGCTGCCTCCCGTAGGAGTCTGGGCCGTGTCTCAGTCCCAGTGTGGCCGATCACCCTCTCAGGTCGGCTACGCATCGTCGCCTTGGTGAGCCATTACCTCACCAACTAGCTAATGCGCCGCGGGTCCATCTGTAAGTGGTAGCCGAAGCCACCTTTTATGTTTGAACCATGCGGTTCAAACAACCATCCGGTATTAGCCCCGGTTTCCCGGAGTTATCCCAGTCTTACAGGCAGGTTACCCACGTGTTACTCACCCGTCCGCCGCTAACATCAGGGAGCAAGCTCCCATCTGTCCGCTCGACTTGCATGTATTAGGCACGCCGCCAGCGTTCGTCCTGAGCCAGGATCAAACTCTCCGATAAATGGATCACAGATTAAGTTCGCCGCATCTTGCGACGACACCTGTGTGACCTGCATCGTGCAGGCCCTAGTTTGACTGACTACGCACATTGCTGTGCGATTTGTTTAAAAATGAATTAACAGGTACGTTTTGTCTTGTTTAGTTTTCAAAGAACTTTGTGTGCTTCTCTCGAAGCGACTACTTAATAGTAACATTTTTAGTTAACTAGGTCAATACTTTTTTAAAAAAGTTTTTACTAGCAATGTTTGTGTCTTTTAAAAGACAACAGAAATGATTATACCATAATTCTTATGACTGTAAAGGGATAGGATACAAAAAAAGCGCAGCTATTTCAGCTGCGCTTGATCTTACACTTCTTCTTGTGTTTCTTCTTGCTCATCTTCTTCATTTTTCTCTACTAATGCTACTGTCGCAACATGCTCTTCATCAGCCATTCTGATAAGGCGTACACCTTGAGTGACACGTCCGGTGATTGAGATGTCATTGATGTCCATTCTAATGAGTACGCCGCTGGCTGTAATAATCATTAGATCCTCTTCACCTTTAGTAGCTTTCACTGTAACTAATTGGCCGTTATTCTCAGTAATTTTCGCTGTTTTGAGTCCTTTTCCGCCCCGGCTTTGGGCTCTGTACTCTTCAGCCGGAGTTCGTTTTCCGTAACCTTTTTCAGTTACGATCAGGACATGTGATTCTTCTTCTAATATCTCCATGCCGACAACAACGTCGTCATCGGTCAGGGTGATGCCTTTTACGCCTGCAGCAGTTCTTCCCATTTCCCGGACATCCGTTTCAGGAAAGCGGATCAGCAAGCCGTTTTTCGTTCCGATGATCATTTGTTTTGTACCGTCAGTCAGACGTACACCCATCAGTTCATCATCCTCGCGAAGACCGAGCGCGATCAGACCATTGTTGCGAATATTAGCGAACTGGGACAATGAAGTTCGTTTTGAAACCCCGTGCTTTGTTGTGAAGAAAAGATAAAGATCCGCATTGAATTCTGTGACTGGAATAATCGCGTTAATCCATTCACCCTTTTCTACCTCAAGCAGGTTGATAATCGGGATTCCTTTTGCTGTTCTGCCGTATTCAGGGATTTCATACCCTTTTGCACGATATACTTTCCCTTTATTCGAGAAGAAAAGAATCGTATCGTGAGTTGACGTAGAAATCAAATGCTCAACGAAGTCATCTTCGTTTGTTCCCATTCCCTGTACACCTTTCCCGCCTCGTTTTTGACTGCGGTAGGTTGATGCAGGAAGACGTTTGACGTATCCGTTGTGCGTCAGAGTGACTACGATATTTTCTCTCTCGATGAGATCTTCATCTTCAATTGTCTCCAAGCCAGAAGTGACGATCTCAGTACGTCTTTCATCGTTAAACCGCTCTTTGATTTCTGTTAGTTCTTCACGGATGATCTCAAGCACTTTAGATTCATTTGCCAAAATGTCTTTCAGCTCTGCGATTAATGTCACAAGAGATTGGTATTCTTCTTCGATCTTTTCACGTTCAAGTCCTGTTAAACGCTGCAGCCTCATATCCAGGATCGCTTGTGCTTGCTTCTCTGTCAGTGAGAATTGTTCAATTAAACCCGTTCTCGCAATTTCTGCCGTTTGGGAATTACGGATAAGGGAAATAACTGCATCGAGATGATCCAAAGCAATTCTCAAACCTTCCAAGATATGAGCTCTCGCTTCCGCTTTACGCAATTCATAAGCAGTACGGCGTCTGATGACAACTTTTTGATGGTCAAGGTAATGCTCCAGGCATTGCTTTAGATTTAAAACTTTCGGCTGACCGTCAACAAGTGCAAGCAGGTTGATACCAAAAGATGTTTGTAGCGCAGTTTGTTTGTAAAGATTGTTCAGAATAACATTTGCATTGGCATCGCGTCTGATTTCAATGACAATTCTCATACCTGTACGGTCTGATTCATCACGCAAATCTGTGATGCCCTCTATCTTCTTGTCCCTAACGAGATCAGCAATTTTCTCGATTAATTTCGCCTTATTTACTTGATAAGGTAACTCTGTAACGATAATTCTTTCTTTACCTGAAGAGGTTTGTTCGATCTCAGCTTTTGCCCGGATCGTGATAGAGCCTCGGCCAGATTCGTATGCTTTCCGAATACCGCTGCGTCCCAGAATTTGGCCCGCGGTCGGGAAGTCAGGCCCTGGAATGACCTCCATCAGCTCCTGAATTGTAATGTCCGGGCTCTCACTGACCGCAAGTACGCCATCAATGATTTCTCCAAGCTGGTGCGGAGGGATGTTTGTCGCCATACCTACCGCAATACCAGCAGCGCCGTTTACAAGCAGATTCGGGAACCTTGAAGGCATAACGACAGGTTCTCTTTCTGACCCGTCATAGTTGTCCTGATAATCAATCGTGTCTTTTGTGATATCTCGAAGAATTTCCATCGAGATTTTAGACATTCTTGCTTCTGTATAACGCATGGCAGCCGCTGAGTCGCCGTCAACAGAACCGAAGTTTCCGTGACCGTCAACAAGCATATAACGGTAGTTGAAGTCCTGAGCCATTCTGACCATGGATTCGTATACCGCTGAGTCACCGTGCGGGTGGTATTTCCCGATAACTTCTCCGACGATACGCGCGGATTTTTTATAAGGCTTGTCGCTCGTCATGCCCAAATCGTTCATGGCATACAAAATCCGTCTGTGAACCGGTTTTAAACCGTCACGAACATCCGGAAGAGCACGAGACACAATAACGCTCATTGCATAATCCAAGAAGGACGTACGCATTTCCTGACTGATATTTATTTCACGAACTTGTGGTGTGTTTTGTTCACTCATTAAAAAACCTCCCTGAAGTATCACATGAAATATGTGGGAGTAGATTGTCCATTATGATCTTCAATACGATTTCACTATTCTCCATTATATCAATAAACTTATGATTATACACATTAAATTGCTAGAATATATAGGTTTTACAGGCATTGCTGTGTTCGATCCTGTTTAGAAAAAAGCCTTATTTCTTATTGGAAATAAGGCTTTTTATGATTAGATGTCAAGATTTTTAACGTATCTCGCATTTGCTTCTATGAAGTTTCTGCGCGGTTCTACTTTGTCACCCATGAGCATTTCAAATGTCTCATCCGCATCCATCGCATCTTCAAGAGTTACCTGGAGAAGCGTTCTGGAGTCTGGATCCATGGTTGTCTCCCAAAGCTGGACGGCGTTCATTTCACCAAGACCTTTATAACGCTGCAATCCAGGCTTAGGCGTTTGAGGAAGTGTTTTCAACAGATCTTCAAGCTCCTTGTCATTGTACGCATATTCAACACGTTTTCCCTGTTGGACCTTGTAGAGCGGCGGCTGTGCAATGTACACGTAGCCATTTTCGATAATTTGGCGCATATATCTGTAAAAGAACGTTAGCAGCAGTGTTCTGATGTGCGCACCGTCAACGTCGGCATCTGTCATAATGACAACTTTATGATAACGGGCTTTTTCCAGATTGAAATCTTCTCCGATACCTGTGCCGAGCGCTGTGATCATAGAGCGAACTTCGTTGTTAGAAAGGATTTTATCCAGTCTGGCTTTTTCAACGTTCAGGATTTTACCTCTAAGCGGCAAAATGGCTTGGAAATGTCTGTCGCGGCCTTGTTTAGCAGATCCTCCGGCAGAGTCACCCTCTACGATATATAACTCGGAGATGCTCGGATCCTTTGAAGAGCAGTCCGCTAACTTACCAGGAAGGTTTGAAATTTCCAGTGCACTCTTGCGGCGTGTTAATTCACGCGCTTTTTTCGCAGCCATTCTTGCTCTTGCCGCCATTAAACCTTTATCGACAATTTTTTTGGCCGCATCTGGATTTTCCAGCATAAATGTTTCCATTGCCGCAGAAAATAACGTATCTGTGATCGTCCGGGCTTCTGAGTTGCCTAGCTTTGTTTTCGTTTGGCCCTCAAACTGCGGATCAGGGTGTTTGATTGAAATAATTGCGGTTAGCCCTTCTCTTACGTCATCACCGCTTAAGTTGGGATCATTTTCTTTAATGAGTCCCTTTTTTCGGGCGTAATCATTGATAACACGAGTCAGCCCAGTTTTAAAGCCCGCTTCGTGGGTACCGCCTTCGTACGTGTTAATGTTGTTTGCAAACGAGTAAATGTTGCTTGTGTAGCTGTCATTGTATTGCAAAGCCACTTCAACCGTAATGCCGTCCTTTTCGCCTTCGATGTAAATCGGCTCTTCGTGGACAACTTCTTTAGAACGGTTTAAATACTCTACATAACTTTTAATTCCGCCTTCGTAATGGTATTCATGTTTGCGCTCTTGTCCTTCACGTTTATCTTCAATCGTGATGTTGACTCCTTTTGTTAGAAAGGCTAATTCGCGCACGCGGTTAGCAAGCAGATCATAATCATACACAGTTGTTTCTGTGAAAATCTCAGGATCCGGGACGAAATGTGTCGTCGTTCCTGTATGCTCCGTTTCGCCAATGATTTCAAGGTCTGAAACCGGAACCCCGCGTTTATAGGTTTGGCGGTGTATTTTACCGTCACGGTGAACTGTCACAACAAGCTCTGTTGAAAGCGCGTTTACGACCGACGCACCTACACCGTGCAATCCTCCGGATACTTTATAGCCGCTTCCGTCAAATTTTCCTCCGGCGTGAAGCACCGTCATGATGACTTCTACCGCAGGACGGCCCATTTTTTCATGAATCCCGACTGGAATACCGCGGCCATTATCTGTCACCGTGATACTGTTGTCTTTTTCAATTTGGATATTGATATCTGTACAATAACCGGCGAGGGCTTCGTCAATACTATTGTCGACAATTTCCCACACCAGGTGGTGAAGGCCTTTGCTGTTTGTTGAACCGATATACATTCCCGGTCTTTTACGAACAGCTTCCAATCCCTCAAGTACCTGTATCTGATTTTCATCATAACTGTTTTGCTGCTGTTCCATAGCCACGTCATTCACCTACACTTTTCTAAACGATATATTCGTGATAAATAATTTCTAAGCATCTATTTCATACATAAATTGCGCACGTTTTTTTAATGTGCTGGAAGATAAGGGAGAGTAATATATATTCTGAACCGTGACTACGATAGATTTGGGTGTGCCATTTACGGAAGGCACCACCTTGTGTTTCTGTTTTTTCAGAAATTCTTCAACGATAGGCGACATGTCGGCTTTAAAATCAAAAATACCAACAATATCTCGTGTTGAAACCACAAAGTCATCACCTAAATGAATATACAATTGCCCACCTCATTTCTTCACTTCACTAACGCACCGTTTTGCACACGGAACATTCCTGCTTGACGTAAGGTTTCGTGATCAATGCCATCAACACTTGTCGTTGTGACAAACGTTTGCACTCGGCCTTGGATCGTATGAAGCAAATGTGACTGGCGATAATCATCCAGTTCACTCAATACATCATCCAATAGTAAAATGGGGTATTCTCCAATTTCTTCATGGATCAGGTCAATCTCCGCCAGCTTAAGGGACAATGCTGTCGTTCGCTGCTGTCCTTGAGAACCATACGTCTGCACATCGCGTCCGTTCACATAGAAAAGAACATCGTCACGATGAGGACCTGACAGCGTCACACCGCGATCAATTTCTTTTTCTCTTAATTTAGAAAACGCTTCTTGATAGCTATCTCCTATTTTCGACAAGTCTTCAGGATCTGATACCTCAAGAGCCGTATGGTACTTCAGGGTCAGCTCTTCCAGCCCTCTTGAGATGCCCGCATGGATAGGCTGCGCCCATTTCTCGAGCTGCGCTGTAAACTGCAGGCGCTTGACGACGACTTTTGCCGCAACTTCTACAAGCTGATCGGTCAAAACATCGAGCATCGTTCTGTCAGTTTGTTTTCTTGTTTGCAGCTGCTTCAAAAAATGATTTCGCTGGGAAAGGATTTTCTGGTAAAGAGAAAGGTCGTGCAGGTAAACAGGAGAAACCTGTCCGATTTCCATGTCAAGAAACCGCCTTCTCACTTGAGGGCTTCCCTTTACAAGGTTTAAATCTTCCGGCGCGAACATGATGGTGTTGAGGGCCCCGACATACTGGCTGAGCTTTTGCTGTTCAATATGATTAACCTTGCCCTTTTTTCCCTTTTTGGAGATGACGAGCTGCATCGGGATCGCCCCGTATTGCTTCATCACTCTTCCCTCTATTTTAGCATAGTCTTTGTCCCACCGTATAAGTTCTTTGTCATTTGATGTCCGATGAGATTTCGCCATGGACAAGACATAGATCGCCTCCATGAGGTTTGTTTTCCCCTGGGCGTTCTCTCCGATGATTACATTTACTTTATTTTCAAATTGAAGTCCGGCATGGTCGTAGTTGCGGTAAGATGTCAGTTCTAAGTTCTGGATATACAATCAGTATCACCCGCTTTAATTGACAACTTGAAATGAACCAAATCCTTCAATCTCTACCACATCTCCAACATACAGCTTTCTGCCGCGGCGATTGTCCGGCTCATTGTTCACAAACACTTCATGCTCGCTTAAAAACCATTTCGCCATACCGCCTGACTGAATCACATCGGCTAATTTCAAGAATTGTCCGAGTGTAATCATCTCTGTATCAATTGAAATCGGATTTGCCATTATATCGACCTCTTTCAAATATCACTAATATCTAATTGTACTAAAAAAAAACGAATTAGGGAAAGGGAAAACTTGTCGGAGCAGAAACTGAATAGAAAAGCTGCCGAACGGGTCGGCAGCAGTGTATCGGATTAATAGGTTCTGACAGGAAGGATAAGCTGTACAATCGTTTCATCATTCGGTGTGCGAATTAAGAAAGGTCTCATTGCACCTGTAAAGCTTACGCGTATTTCTGCTCCTTCAAGCACCTTTAATGCATCCAGCATATATTTTGGACTAAAAGAGATATTTAATTCCTCACCTTCAATTTGATCTGCAAGAATCGCTTCCACAACTTTTCCGATTTCAGGTGAGTTAGAAGAAATCTCAATGGATTCAGCTGGTTTTGCAGAAAGCTTCACCACGTTATTGCGTCCCTCTCTGGCTAAAAGAGATGCACGGTCAATCGCTTGGAGGAAATCCTTTGTGTTCACAATGATTTCCGTTTTGCTGTCTTGCGGAATCAGGCTGGTTGTATCCGGATAATTTCCGTCCAGAAGCCGTGAGAAGAATAAAACGTTTTTCGCTTTAAACAGAACTTGGGTTTCTGTGATCACAATATCAACGAGTTCCTGGTTGTCATCCAAAATCTTGCTGAGTTCAGTTAAGCTTTTACCCGGAATCACGACGTTATACGACCTGTCTTCCGGAATATCAAGTTTCGCTTTTCTTAAAGCGAGACGGTGGCTATCCGTCGCAGTGCATAATAATTCACC
The DNA here is from genome assembly GCF_012225885.1 of Bacillus tequilensis. Taxonomy (NCBI): domain Bacteria; kingdom Bacillati; phylum Bacillota; class Bacilli; order Caryophanales; family Bacillaceae; genus Bacillus; species Bacillus tequilensis. Next base: position 2,043 of record NZ_CP048852.1, on the reverse strand, counting down.
TTGTTCCACTTTCCAGTTTACACCTGTCAAGATAGGGCGTGTTTCTGAGGTGGACACTGCGAATACTGTTTGTCTGATTAGATTTTTTAACAAATCAGTTGGGATCTGAATCGCATGATGCTCCTCGATTTGCGGCAAATGCGGATACTCATCAGCATCAAGTCCGTTTAGATTAAATTCAGCTTTCCCAGAACGGATAATTGTCAAATACTGATTTTGCACTTCAATCTCTACAGTTGCCATCGGCAGTTTTTTTACAATCTCACTAAAGAAGCGGGCTTGTAAAACAATGCTTCCAGGCTGTTCAATTGTGACGATTTCCTTGTCTCCTTCTTCTTTCGGGATGAAGGATTCAATAGAAATATCGGAATCACTTCCTGTAAAGGATACGCCATCATCTGAGGCAACGATTTTAATACCAGTCAAAATGGGAATCGTAGTTCTGGATGAAACTGCTTTTAATACATCTTGGACACTTTCAACAAGACGATCTTTTTGAATCGTGAATTTCATTTTTATCCTCCTAACGGATAATGTATTAGTATATATATCTTTTAAAAAATAGTAGAAGTAATAGTAGGGCCTGTGGATTTGTGGATAAGTTGTGAAAAAGACAGGAAACACAGCCTATCCACATGTGGACAGACTGTGCATGACTGCCGGAAAGTTATTCACACTTTCCCCGGTTAATCCCCGGTCCTGCTATTTGAGCTGTTCTTTAATTTCTTTGACATGCTGCTGAAGCTGTTCATCATCTGCCAGCAGTTTTGAAATCTTTTCATGCGCATGAATAACGGTCGTATGATCACGGCCGCCAAACTCTTCACCGATTTTAGGAAGAGAGGAATCAGTCATTTCCCTTGATAAGTACATGGCGATTTGACGCGGGAAAGCTACTGATTTTGTTCGTTTTTTTGCTTTGAAATCCTCGAGTTTAATATTAAATTGCTGGCCTACTACCCTCTGAATTTCTTTTATCGTAATGACTTTCGGTTTTGAAGAAGGAATAATATCTTTCAGCGCCTCAGCGGCCAGATCAGCGTTAATATCTTTATTAATTAAAGATGAGTAGGCAACAACTCTGATTAATGCTCCTTCAAGTTCCCGAATATTGCTGTCAATTTGATTTGCGATGTAAAGCATAACCTCGTTTGGAATATCGAGGCCCTCCGCTTTGGCTTTTTTTCTTAAAATCGCTATTCTCGTCTCCAAATCAGGCGGCGTGATATCCGTAATCAGGCCCCATTCAAAACGTGAACGCAATCTGTCTTCAAGTGTCGGAATTTCTTTGGGCGGTCTGTCACTTGAGATGACGATTTGTTTGCTTTCTTCGTGCAATGTGTTAAATGTATGGAAAAATTCTTCCTGGGTTTGTTCTTTCCCCGCTAAAAATTGAATATCATCTATCAAAAGCACATCAACATTTCGATAGCGATTGCGGAAATCGACGGCTTTATTATCTCGTATAGAGTTGATGAATTCGTTTGTAAATTTCTCAGATGACAGATAAACCACTTTGGCAGAAGGATTATGATCTATAACATAATGGCCGATCGCATGCATTAAGTGCGTTTTCCCTAAACCGACGCCCCCATAGATAAATAAAGGGTTGTAGGCTTTTGCGGGTGCTTCCGCAACTGCGAGGGAAGCAGCGTGTGCAAATCGGTTTCCAGATCCGATGACAAAAGTATCAAAAGTATATTTTGGATTGAGCATATTTTGAGGAAAATCAGATGTATCTTCTTTAACCGCTTTTTTGACTTGCGGCTTTGGCATAAAGTCCTCAACATCTTGATTTTGAGGAATGACAAACTTAATGCTCAATTCTTCCCCGGTTAATTCATATATAGTATCTGCAATCAGATGCAAGTATCTGGACTCCAGCCAGTCTCTGGCAAATTCATTGGGAGCCGTGATCGTCAGTGTATCTCCCTGCAGTGAGTGGGCTTTGGTGGATTTCATCCAAGTCTCAAAACTCGGTTTGCTCAACTTTTTTTCGATTTGAGCAAGGGCTTGATTCCACAGGTCTAATATATTTTCCAT